>CAVGYS010000043.1:5737-8228 GCA_963633505.1 Oscillibacter sp. MSJ-31 | reverse complement strand
TCGAATCCGCTTTCCGTGGTTACGATCTTGATCAGTGCTGCTTTGTGTCCGTTCTGGTCCGTCATCGGGTAGTTGCTGCGTGCATCCAGGTCCCAGTCGAGTTTTCTGAATGAAATTACGTGGAAGGTGCTGCTATCGTTTTGGGCGGAAAGCACAGTGGCGGTGGACAGGACGATGGTCGCCAGTACACAAAGCAACTTCTTCATGTCCTAAAAATTATATGGTCCAATGACTCCGAATTCCTTATCCGGAGCCTCCTGCCAGGTCCTTACGTGGATGACAGGCTGCTTGTAATCTCTCAAGTCCACAAGGATGAAAAGATATCCGCTGTCGGAATAGGTGGTCGAAAAATATTCCTGCCTTATCTTTATTCCGAAGAGCTGTTCGCCTTTGCCAAGCTTGACCACTTCGCAGTCGGAGAAGCGGAGGTTGATATACTCCTGGCTGGCGAAGACCTTGTTGAGCTGCTTGAGGTAGCTCTCTTTGTTGTGGCGTGTCAAGGTGACAAAACGGTTGTCGCTATATTCGTTAGGTCCCTTGACATGGTTGAGCACCCTCCCGGTGATGATGAGGGCGTCGTCATCGAAGATGGAGCAGATGTAGTCGTGCCGCTTGAGAGCATAGGCCGTCTGGTAGTTCTCTAGGAAGTTGGTGAGGATGATTCTGGCCTCTTCCGTCCATCTGTCGTGTGAAATTATGTCCCGGATGACGTCCTGCGCCAGGGAGAAGGTGAGGTTGCAGATTTTGCCTTCACGGTTGAAGGTGAATACTACATTCTCTACGAAGCGCCTGTCGTTGCCTCTGAATGAAAAAACCATCGGTACGCTGCGGCAATATATTTCATCCCCCAGAGAATAGAAGTCGAGCCTATCGAAATTCAGCACGCGGGCGTTGCCGTAGTTGATGAGACGATGGAATATGTCGTACCCTTCTGCGGTGAAGCAGTTCGCAAGGCTGTCAGTGTCTCCGGAGGAAATGCCCGCGCAAATTCGCGCGACAGCCTCTTCGTAAGCTGAAGTGAAGATGACAGGCGTGAGGCCTGCGCGCAGGCTGTCCTGTTCGGAGTTGAATTCCTGTCTGGACATTACGTCCATAACTTTTCGTTTCACTGCGGAGAGGTCAATCTTCTGTGGTACGGTCTTGCTCCCAGTACTATCCGTCATCCCGGTGGAGGTGTCGAGAGCTTGTGTCACGGCATTGACTTCGCGGAATATGTGTTGCAGTCTCGTGGGAGTTACTTCATAGCTGATGCGGTATTGCTCGATTCTGGAGTCGGGGCTGACCTCGATAAACCCCTTGCCGTCTTTTGCTGACAGGACTCCGCTCCATTTCCTTCCATCGAAGAAACGGTAGTCGATATTGCGGACAGGTCGTCCCTTATATTTGAAAGTCAGCTCGACAATGCTGCGGTCAAACCTGTTCTGCCTGTCGAACTCCACGCTCAGTCCGTCAAGCACCGAGGAGGTGCGGCTTTCGGCGTCGGCTATCGCTGCCACATCGAGCGGCGGTAGGCTGCGCATCAGGCAGGCTGCCCAGGAATAGTAGCGGAGAGCCACGTCTATCTGTGCGTTCTCCTCTGCCGTGCCGGCAATGGAGAGCATCTCCTTGACTTTGGCCCGACGGCTTTCGAAAATTCTCGCCACCGCATCCCTGCGGATATATCTCAAAACCGATACGCCATCCTTGCCGCTTGACGAAAGCATTCCGCATTCTCTCCGGAGATCATCGCCGTAGGACAGCATCAGGCGTTTCTTTGCTTCAGCGGAGTAGGGGAGCTCGAGGCCCTGCGAGAGTTTCTCCGCCATTGATTCAAGCGCGAGACTATCCGCCGCGCGTGCGCCCGATCCGGTACTCTCCGCATAAATATAAGCATTGCCCCTCTTTATCTCGCGGATGCTCTGCGCCACGCAGCTGATGCTGACAAGGCTCAGCAGGATAGCTGTCAAGAGTCTTTTCATCTGTAATCAGAATATAAGGCCTCGAAAGCGGCCTTTTGGTCCTTTTCCATAGGCCCCTCGACGGCACGCAGGGCCTTGCGTATCTCTTCGGTCATCAGCTGCACTTCCGCTGCCGATGCTTTTTCGGATCTACAGTATTCGTGCAGTCTGGCATATTTGTCCAAAATGCAATCCCACTGGATCCTGCATTCTTCGCGGTAGCCCTTGTAGATGTAGAGGAGCTCCGAGGGAGTGGTCGTGTCGGACACTGTCGCTTCTGCAAGCCTTCGCCCGCTCCTATCGAAAAATTCGCAACTCTGTCCGGAGAATGCCGCAGCAATCTCATCCGTCAGATAACAGATGTCATCATAGACGGGAGGAAGAATCTCCTTCCCTAAATTGTCTACAAGCCCGTATCTCCCTTTCGCTGTCACGATGCAGGTGCCGTTGAGGCAATCGACGTGGCTGTCATAATTGCGAACAGAAACGGCATCCTCCTGTGGAGTGGCGCAGGCGAACGTGATGGTAAGCGGAAACAATATGGCGAGGAGCGT
>CAVGYS010000043.1:0-5721 GCA_963633505.1 Oscillibacter sp. MSJ-31 | reverse complement strand
AATAATTTCCATGGATGTCCGGATTTTTGTCATCCGGGATTTTTTGTTATCTTTAGAAACGTTTTCCAAAGAGCTTTCCCTATGAAGAGAAGTATTTTACTCGCCGCCATGCTGGCTGTGACGATAATCTCCTGTGAGAAGAAGCAGGAGAGTTTCACCGTGATAGAAGAAGAACAGCGGGACGGCTATGTCTGTCGGCTGATTGAATACAACGTCTCCCCGCAGGAGCGGGTGCAGTCCTATCTGCTCATTCCGGACGAAGCCTCATCGGATAACCCTCGCCCGGCCCTGGTGTTCCTGCACGACCACGGCGCCAGGTTCGACATCGGCAAGGAAAAACTGGTGCGTCCGCTGCCAAGCGCTCCGCTCAATATCAGACTTTCTTCGCAGGAATGGATTGACAGCGGCTTCGACGGAGTATATTTCGCCGACAGTCTCGCACGCCTCGGCTACGTGGTGATAGCCCCGGACATGCTCTACTGGGGTTCGAGAAGCACGGAACTCTGCCAAAAGTGGTCCCGGATGAAGTTCTGCGGCGAGGAGGGCGACATCGATGCCGTTAAGACTCAAGTATATGAGGGGCAGAAGGCGGTCTATGACAGCCTACAGCGCAAGGGCATTGTCTGGGCGGAACAGACCCTAAAGGAAGATGCCTTGGCCGCTGCGCTCGTAAAGGGGCTCGCCTGCGTGGACTCGGAGCGCATAGGCTGCTTCGGCTGGTCCATGGGAGCGCACCGCAGCTGGCTTCTCGGAGCATATTGCAATGACATCCGCTCCGGAGTCGCGCTCTGCTGGATGACGCTCAAGGAGACCTGCCGCACTCCGTACAAGGCCTCCGACTACGCCATGCTCATCCCGGAACTGCGGGAGAAGTACGATTTCCCCGACATCGCGTTGAAGCTCGCCCCGAAGCCGTTCCTCTTTCTCAACGGCCTGCGTGACAAGCTCTTCCCCGTCTATGCCACAGAGGAGAGTTTCCGCAGGATGAACACCATCTATGACGAGAAAGGAGCTCACGGCAAACTCCGTACAGAGTTCTTCGACGGAGGACACCACTGCGGAAAGGCCGAACAGGAGACCATCGTGGAGTTCTTCCGCGAAAACCTATAGGCAAATGAACCAAAATGAACTTGATTTTTACCTCTGCCCAGCGTTTCTTTGTGCAGACAATTGATGACACTATGATGAGGAAATTCGCACTTCTGGCTCTCCTGTCCTCCGTCATGCTGCTTTCCTGCAAGAAAGCCGTTCAGGAGACACCTGCAATCCCGATAAGGATTGCGACAAGCGTGACGAGGGTCACTGACACTGCATTCGAGACGGACGATGCCGTGGGACTCTTTGTGGTCAACACTCCGGCTGCCCTCAAGCAGAGCGGCAACCACGCGGACAATGTAAAATTCTCCTTCAACGGCGAAAATTGGGAGACAGCAAAGCAGCTCTATTGGCTGGACGACAAGACCTCGGCAGATTTTTACACCTATTATCCATATAATTCGTCCGCTTCCATTGGTTCGCACGGTTTCTCCGTACAGAAGGATCAGAGCACGGAAGCTGGATACAAGGCATCCGAGTTCCTCTGCGGAAGCAACAAGGACATTGCTCCGACCCCGGATCCTGTACACGTCAGCACAAAACACGTCATGAGCTGCATCAAGATAGAGCTCAAGGCCGGCACGGGTTGGACGGACAGCGACATCAACGCGGCAACCGTAAGGCTCACCGGACTCCAAACAGCGGCGAGAATTAATCTCGCCGACTGCAGTGTTACTGCGGATGGGAGTGTCGCCGACATCAGCCCGCTCTCTCTCGAAGGAGGGGTCTATAAGGCTCTCGTCGTGCCGCAGAGCGTGAACGACAGCGAACTCATCAAAGTAAAGGTTGGCAACAACGACTATGCCCTCAAGACATCAGTCACCCTCTCGTCTGGCAAACAGCACAAGTGTACCCTTGTCGTCAACCGCACAAGCGAGGGTATCAACATCGGCATCGACCCTTGGGAGGATGGTGACGATTTCGGTGGTACAGTAGAATAGTAGAATAAGCTAGACCTGTTTCGTTATGAGAAAACACGCATATTATTATCCGGCAATTCTGGCGGCGGTGCTTCCGCTCCTTGCGTCCTGTTCGCTCAGCGACCCGCTCATTGAGACGGAAGGCATAGATTACAGTCGGAGCCCCATTTCCCTCGGAGGCGAGATAGACCAGGTTTATCAGACACGCGCAAACGACGGTGGATTTGCGGACAAGGATCAGATAGGAGTCTATATCGTAGATTACAACGGCTCCGAGGCCGGAACCCTGCGCAGCAGCGGCAACCGAGCCGACAACGTCAAGCATACTTTCGATGCGGCATCCTACAAATGGACCGCCGCGCATGACATCTATTGGAAGAACAAGGAGACGCACGTGGATATCTATGGATATTACCCATACAGTGTCGTGGATGAAGTGAATGCGATGAGTTTCGAGGTCAGCAAAGACCAGAGCACCGATGCTCAGAATGGCAAACTCGGTGGCTACGAGGCTTCCGACTTCCTCTGGGGTAAGGTGGCGGACATAGCACCGACCGACAGAGTCATCAAGATAGCGTTTACCCACAGGCTCGCCGGAGTGAGAGTCTCCTTGCTTGAAGGCACCGGATTCGCCGAGGGCGAATGGGCCGCGGCGGACAAGCAAGTGCTGATTACCGGCATAGCGCGTGGAGCCATGATAGACCTTGCCACCGGCATCGCCACTCCTGCTGGAGAAGTCAGCCCGACAGGTATCATCCCTCTTGTCAAGGACAGTGACTATCGGGCGGTTGTCATCCCGCAGGACATAGCGGCAGGCACTAACCTCATCAGCATCACGGTGGCAGGCATCGCCTACAAGTTCAATAAATCTGAGGCTATGACCTTCGTTGCCGGCAAGCAGCACAACTTCACCATCACAGTCAACAAGAGAGACGAGGGCGATTTCGAATTTACACTCAGCGGAGAGAGCATCACCGCATGGGAAAACGACAGCGCGTCCCACGATGCAAGAGCCAAGGAGTATATCATCATCAATGTGGAGACTCCGGGCACGCTTGACGAGTGTATCGCCGCAGCGGGCAAGGATCTTACCAAGGTGAGGAACCTGAAACTTACTGGAAATATCAATACTCGGGATTTCGCCGTAATGAGAGATAAGATGTCTATGCTGTCAGCCGTTAACCTCAAGGACGTTAACATTGTAAAAGGCGATGGCGGGGCCATTGGACAACTCGACCAATATAACAGTGGCGAAGATTTGGAAATTCCGAATAGAGCGCTGTATAATAAGAAAACTCTAATCAGTCTCGTGCTCCCAGACAGGCTAAAAGTCATAGGAGAAGAGGCGTTCACGGATTGTTCCAATTTAAGCGGCTCGCTTATACTACCCGAAGGATTGGAAGATATCAAAAAGGCTGCATTTAGAAATTGTACAAGTCTCACGGGGACTCTGTCGCTTCCGTCCACTCTCAAGAAAATAGGGAGGAAATCAGGATACATCGGTTATTGGGATGGAGTTTTTGAAGGTTGTGGATTCGTATGCAAACTCGTGCTTCCTGAAGGACTGGAAGAGATAGGAATGGGAGCGTTTAGAACTTGCAAAGGTCTATACGGGGAACTTAAACTTCCTGACGGCCTGCAGCTTATAGGAGAAATGGCGTTTCAAGATTGTCTTAATCTCAGCGGAGCATTAGAAATCCCTCAAGGTATAACAGAAATACCTAATGAATGTTTTAATAATACCGGCCTAAACGGTAATCTTACACTCCATGATGGCATCATGGCCATAGGCTCCAAAGCATTCGCACAATCGGCCTTCAAGGGAGAACTTAATCTCCCGGAGGAACTTGAGGTCATCAGCAGTGAAGTTTTTTACGGCTGCGATTTCTCGGGCAAACTGGTGCTTCCTGACGGAGTCAGAACCATCGGGGACAAGGCGTTTGCCTACAATTGGAGACTAACGGGAGTGCTTGAGATTCCGGAAAACGTGCTTTCCATAGGTGCTGGCGCATTCGCGAAGTGCCGCAGCATAGAAGGTGTCATATTCCCTGAAGGACTGGAGGCCATCCGCTACGAAAGTACTTGGAATGAAGACGGAGGAGCTTTCCAGGACTGCTTCGGGATCAACAAGATAGTCTGTAAGGGTACGATTCCTCCATACATCCAAAGCGGAGCTTTCAACGGTGTCCCTAAAGACAATTTCACGGTGGAAGTGCCGGAGGAGGCGGTGGTCACATACCAGAACGAACCTGGTTGGTGCGATTTCAAGCGCATTTCCGCATACCGCAATCTCGTCATAAGACCAAGTGTAGCCACGGCGCTCAATACTAAGGTCAGCCGCTCTCTCGTACTCAACGCGGACGATGAATGGATAGTGGAAAGCCAGCCGGATTGGGTCACTCTCAGCCAGACCGAGGGCAAGGGCAAGACCGAACTCTCTCTGGAGTTTTCACAGATGCCTGCCGGAACCGACCGCGAAGGCAAGATAGTGTTCAAGCTCAAGGACAAGGACTACCGCACTACCTGCAACGTCACACAGTACGACTATGAGTATGCAGAAGATGAAATAGTCACACTCCAAACTGCAAGCAAGGGCAAAGGCATCAATATCGTACTGCTTGGGGATGGCTACAACGCCAAGAATATTTCTGACGGCGACCTGCTAAAGGATATCAAGGAAGCCGCAGAGCATTTCTTCAGTATCGAACCGTACAAGACGTACAGGGATTATTTCAACGTATATACTGGAGTGGCAGTATCTCCGGAGTCCGGAGTCGGCAGTGTGAACACCATTATCTATAACCGGTTCAACACCTCCGCCAAAGGGGGAGTCACACTCGGCGGACGCAACGGCGAGAGCGACTACAACGAAATATTCAGGTACGCGGTTAAAGCTCCGACCGTCACTGCAGACAATCTTGGAGAAACTCTCATCATAATGATTCCGAACACTTCTGACTACGGCGGAATTTGCTATATGTATGATGACGGCAGTGCCATCGCGTACTGCCCAAAGAGTGACTATGGATATCCTCTCGACTTCCGCGGAGTAATCCAGCATGAGGCGGGTGGGCACGGCTTCGGCAAACTCGGAGATGAATATATTTACCACAACGCGTTCATCGACAACTGTATTTGCATCTGTTGCCCACATGTGTTCGGATTCAATTTGGCTAAAGCAAAGGGCTGGTTCGACAACCTCTCGCTCTCAGGCAAGATGAGCGAAGTGCCTTGGAAGCACCTGCTCTTCCACGAAAAATACAGCAAGATAGTCGATGTCTATGAGGGTGGATATATGCATTCGCGCGGAGTTTACCGCTCGGAGTACAATAGTTGTATGAACAACGACATTCCTTACTATAGCACCGTCAGCCGCGAGTCTATCGTCAAGAGAATCAAGGCTTATGCGGGGGAGGAATATAGTTTTGAGGATTTCGTTGCCAACGACAACGTCGAGAATCTTCCTGAGACCGCCGTCGCTTCCTCCACCAAGGGCGAGGCTGCGACCAAGAACTACCCTCACGCCTCACACCAGCACGCGCCGGTATTTATGGGTAAACGTCCTAATATCAAATAAGTCACTTCTATGAAAAAACATTATATCCTGTTTGCCGGTCTCCTGCTTGCTGCGGCCTGCTCGAAGTTCAACGCCACGGAGTACGACCCGCTTGAAGTCAGATTCAATCTCCTCTACCCGTCCCAAACC
>CAVGYS010000042.1:6545-9128 GCA_963633505.1 Oscillibacter sp. MSJ-31 | reverse complement strand
CCCCAACTAGGACTTGAACCTAGGACCCCCTGATTAACAGTCAGGTGCTCTAACCAACTGAGCTAAAGAGGAATGTTTACCCTTGCTTGCGCTTCGGGACTGCAAATATACGCCAAAAACTTAAAAGCACAAAAATATTTCGTTTTTTTTTGCGTACTTTTGTCGTGTTATGGATGTTGCCCTTCTATCCGCTATGATATCTGAATTGATAACCGGCCACGATCAGGTCGGTCTTCCCGGTTTGGGTACCTTCGTGGCGGAAGTGGTCCCCGCCACTTTTTCGGACAAGGGATATACGATCAACCCTCCTTACCGCCGTCTGTCTTTCCATCCGAGCAATTCGGAAGACAGGTTGCTCATAGACCTCTATGCGGCATCCAACGGTATCTCCAAGGAGGCGGCCGGCGTGTATGTGAGACAGTTCCTCTCGGAGATGAAGTCCGCTCTCAAAGAGCGCAAGGTCATCGCTCTGCCGGGTCTGGGGCGGCTGAGGGCCACCGTGGAGAACAACTTCTTCTTCGTGGCGGATCCCGATCTGGATATCTATCCCGACGGCTTTGCGCTTAAACCCTTGTCTCTCAAGGCTATGGCAGATTCGGAACCTGCCGCAATCCTTTCCCCGATCACTTCTGCGGCAGAGCAGCGGGAGACACCACAGCCGGAGGCGGAAGCTGAAGTTGAAGCGGAACCCCAGGCCGAGGTGGCATCGGCACCGGAGCTCGAACCTGAGCAGGTCGTTGAATTGGAATCCGAACCGGAGTTGGTCATTGAACCGGCGGCGTTCGTGGAACCAAAACCGGATTCCGAGATAGAGCTAGAATCAGCATCGCGGCCCGAGCCAGAACCAGAGCGAGAACCAGTTGCTGAACCAGCACCCGAGCCGGAGTCGGAATTCGAGGTGAAGCCAGAACCTGAACAGGCAATAAAGCCGGAACCGGTTATAGAGCCAAAACCAAAGCCCGAGCCAGCATCGCAGCCCGAGCCGATACCGGAAACTGCGCCCGCAGTCGGGGAAAGCCGGCCTCGGAGCCGTTTCCGCTGGTGGGTGCCTCTGCTTATCCTGCTCGCGGTGGTGGCGGTCGCGCTGCTCGCCTTTCTCACCGTGGCCCAGGTGGCGCCTGACCTTATAGATTCAATATTATATACGCCTGAAGAACTCAGAATAATCAATTACTGATGACGGATTTGGTATATCCTTCCTCGACGGCCCCGCTTCTGCGCGGAAGTGACCGTTCGGCTTCATCCGAGATGCTGCCTGTGGTGGATGAGCACGGCAATGTCATTGCACAGGCTTCAAGGGCGTTCTGCCATGGTCGCATCGCGAATTACGGCAGGCCCGTTCACCCGGTGGTGCACCTCCATATAATACGCCGCGACGGATGGATCTACCTCCAGCAGCGCAGCGCCTCCAAGCATCTCCTCCCTCTGAGGTGGGATACTGCCGTGGGCGGGCATGTGGCTTACGGGGAATACGTTATGGAAGCCCTCTACCGCGAGGCGTCCGAAGAGCTGGGCTTCACGGATTTCAACCCTTTGTTCATCACCTCGTATATCTATGAGTCCGAGAGGGAAAGGGAGCTGGTCAACGTGTTCGCGACGGTAGGAAACTTCACCCTGAAACCCGACGGGGACGAGGTGGCCGACGGCAGGTACTGGTCACCCGAAGAGATTGAGGCGGCTGAGGGGAAGTCAATCCTAACCCCGAACTTCGAATCCGAATACAAAAAGATAAAAAACTCGCTTCTGGCACTTCTATGATGCAGGAACTCGACAAATTCATAAACGACCAGCTCTCCGTCTGGCCTTTGGCCGCAGCCAACTTCCGTGCGCTCAAGTCGGTGAAGTCCAGGCAGTTGGAGGTGGACGGGCTGCTGTGCACCGTTCAGTGCAATCCCCGCCGCATCCTTTCGAGCACGGCCGACACCAGCCCCGAGGCGATAGCCTCCCGGAAGTGTTTCCTCTGTGCGGAGAACAGGCCGCCGGAGCAGTTCCACTTGAAGTTCGAGGGCCGCAAGGGGAGGATGTACAACATCCAGGTCAACCCGTATCCTATTTTCCCGGGGCACCTGGTAATCGTGCGCGAGGAGCATATCCCCCAGGAAATCTGGCACCATTTCCCGGACATGCTCGATTTCTCGGTGAAATACAAGGATTATACCGTGTTCTACAATGGCCCCGGCAGCGGGGCTTCGGCTCCGGATCACCTGCACTTCCAGGCTGTTCCGAGGCTTTCCCTGCCGCTCGAAAGGGCCGTGGACGTTTTTCTCGACAATCCCGGAACCCCCCTCGCATCCGTCAAGGATGCGACGCTCTACCGTTACTCCGGATTCACCGAAGGGGTGTTCGCCCTCAAGGCCACGACGTCCAAGTCCCTGGCCAAGCTGTTCTACCGTCTGCTCGACTGCACTGACAGGGTGGAGGGGGACACGGAGCCGAAGTTCAACCTCTTCGCATATTTCCGTGACGGCGAATATCGGGCCTTCGTCACGCTGCGCGCCGCCAAGCGTTCCCACCATTTCTACTCCGAGGGCCCCGATCATCTGACCATCAGCCCCGGAGCGGCCGACATGGCCGGGTTTTTCG
>CAVGYS010000042.1:0-6535 GCA_963633505.1 Oscillibacter sp. MSJ-31 | reverse complement strand
CCCTTCGAGGAGGATTTCGACAAGGTGAACCCGGCGAGCCTTGAGGAGCTGCTCTCCGAGGTCTCCATCTCCCGGAAGGAGCGCGAGATGATAGAGTGGCGGCTGACGCGGACCCAGCCCAAGGTGAGCGTCGGAATCATGTCCGCCAGGGAGATCCGCTTCGAGATTATCTCCGACGGGGCCGGGCCGCAGAAAGTCAGCCTGCAGGACGGAAGAATCGTGTACAACGGGATGATATATGATGAGTTGTATTTCGACTCCATCACCCGCTCGACTCTCTTCGCCGAGGCTTCGTTTATCCTCTACGATGTCGTGATCGGGATAGACTTCCATTGGCAGCAGAAGCGCACGCTGAAGTTCGCCGGAGGGCTCAAGTTCATAGTCGAAGGGGACTCCATCACGGCGGTGAACTGCATCGGAATGGAGAATTATCTGCTCAGCGTCATCTCCTCGGAGATGAAGTCCTCATCTTCCCTGGAGCTCCTCAAGGCTCATGCCGTGATCTCGCGGAGCTGGCTGCTTGCTCGGGTGGAGGAGCGCCGGAGCGGGGGAGCGTGCCCGCACAAGAATTTCGACGTCTGCGCGGATGATCATTGTCAGAGATATCAAGGACTTACGATGGCTGTCGGGGAGAGGGTCCGTCAGGCCATAGACCAGACCTGGGGGCAGGTTCTACGCTGCGGGGGAGAACTTTGCGACACCCGCTATTCCAAATGCTGCGGCGGTCGCACGGAGCTTTACAGCACCTGCTGGGAGGACAGGGACTTCCCATATCTTCAGAGCGTCGAGGATCGTTTCTGCGACTGCGAGCATTCGGAGATACTCTCGCAGGTTCTCAACGACTATGACATGCAGACCCCGGATTTCCACGATTGGACGGTGAAGTATTCCAGAGCGGAGCTTTCTGAGCTCGTCCGTTGCCGCACGGGAGTGGATTTTGGTGAAATCATCTCGCTGGAGCCTCTGGAAAGGGGGCCTTCCGGGCGAATCAAATATTTGAGAATCAATGGAACGAAGCATTCGGAGGTGATAGGCAAGGAGCTTGCAATACGACGCGCTTTGAGCGAGACTCACCTCAAGAGCTCCGCTTTTGAGGTCTCCGTGGAGGGGGATGACTTCGTGCTGAGAGGCCGCGGCTGGGGGCATGGTGTCGGGCTTTGCCAGATAGGTGCGGCCGTGATGGCTTCCGAGGGCTATGATTATAGACAGATACTTGCACACTACTATGTCGGAGCAGAAATTGAGCAATAACCCATGGGCCTGGGTGCCCACCCTCTATTTTGCGGAGGGAATACCATATTTCATAGTGAACGTCATCTCCGTGACGATGTTCAAGCGGCTCGGGATGTCCAACGGCGACGTGGCGGCCTACACCGCGCTGCTCTATCTCCCCTGGGTCGTAAAGCCTCTCTGGAGCCCGTTCGTCGACGTGATCCGCACCAAGCGCTGGTGGATTCTCGCCATGCAGGCTCTGATCACGGTCGGATTCGCCGCGCTCGCCCTGTCGGTGAGCCCGGACGCGTTCGGGCTGTCGATAGTGTGCTTCTACGTGATCGCTTTCGCTTCGGCCACTCACGACATCGCCGCGGACGGCTTTTATCTCATCGCCCTTGACGAGCGGAGGCAGTCGCTATTCGTCGGGATACGGAGCACTTTCTATCGTATCTCGTCCGTATTCGGGCAGGGGGTGCTCGTCGTGCTGGCGGGGATTCTGGAGACGAGGCTCGGGGATATTCCGGCTGCGTGGAGCCTTACCATAGGCGGGGCTTCCGTGATTTTCGCCCTCATCGCCCTTTGGCATCTATGCTCTCTCCCCAAGGTTGAGAATGCCGGCGGGGGGCGGAGCGCTTCCGAGATCCTGCGGGAGTTCTCCAGAGCCTGGGCTACTTTTTTCCGTAAGGACGGAGTCTGGCTGGCAATCGTGTTCATGCTCTTGTACAGGCTTCCGGAGGCGTTGTCCATCAAGATGTTGACTCCTTTTCTTCTGGATTCTCCCGAAGTCGGGGGGCTCGGTTTGAGCACTGCCGTCTCGGGCCTTGTCTATGGCACGGTCGGGGTGATAGCCCTCACTGCCGGGGGCATATTGGGAGGGGTTTTCGCCGCCGCGCACGGGCTTCGCAAGTCCCTCTGGCCGATGTCGCTCGCGCTCGCCCTGCCGTGTGCGGTCTATCTCTATATGGCCGCCGTGCAGCCGGCTTCGATGTGGGTCGTGTATCTGTGCGTGGCTTTTGACCAGTTCGGCTACGGCTTCGGCTTTACCGCCTATATGCTCTATATGATGCGTTTTTCCGAAGGGGAGTTCAAGACTTCCCATTATGCCATCTGCACGGCTTTCATGGCGCTTTCGATGATGCTCCCGGGCTTTTTCGCCGGCTGGTTGCAGGAGGCTGTCGGGTACGTGGGATTCTTTGTAATAGTAATGATATGTTGTCTGGCTACAGTTTGCGTAACTTACTTTGCGCGGCGGCGCTGCTGATCGCCGTGTGCGCCCAGGCGCGCGTCAAGCCCGGCGTGGAGGTGCTTCGCGACCGGGGGTTCTCGGGTCTGTCCGGCAAGAGGGTCGGTCTGGTGACCAATCCTTCCGGAGTGGATTCGCAGCTCAATTCCACGATTGACATCCTCTACGATGCTCCGCAGGTGGAGCTTGTCGCCCTCTTCGCCCCCGAGCACGGGGTTCGCGGCGACGTCTATGCCGGAGGTAAGGTCGAGTCGGGCAGGGATTCCCGTACCGGTCTGCCCGTCCACTCGCTCTACGGCTCCACCCGCGAGCCGACGCAGGAGATGCTAAAGGGCATTGACATAATGATTTATGATATCCAGGACGTGGGCAGCCGTTCATACACCTTCATCTCCACCCTCGGGCTGGTGATGCGCGCCTGCGCCAAGGCGGAGATTCCCGTGATGGTGCTGGACAGGCCCAACCCGCTCGGCGGGAGGAAGGTGGAGGGCCCGTTGGTCGAGCCGGGCTTCAATTCGTTCGTCAGCCAGTATCGTATCCCTTATGTCTATGGCCTCACGGTCGGGGAGCTTGCGATGCTCATCAACGAGGAGGGGCTTAATCGCGGGCAGAGCGGGGAGGAGGAGCCTCTGGAGTGCAGCCTGCTCGTGGTGCCGATGGAGGGGTGGAACCGGGATATGCTGTTCGCCGACACGGGCCTGCCTTGGGTGCTGCCGTCCCCGAACATCCCTTATCCCCAGAGCGCAATCTGCTACCCGTCGGCCGGCTTGATAGGGGAGATGTACAACTATCTCAACATAGGCATTGGCTACACCCTCCCGTTCGCGACGTTCGCCGAAGAGTGGGTGGATGCCGACAAACTTAAGGAAGTGCTTGACAGTTACGAGGTTCCCGGGGTTGCATGGCGGACGATACACTATAAGCCGATGTCCGGCAGGCTTTCGGGGAAACTGATACATGGGGTGCAGTATCATTATACGGACTACGACGCCGCGACCATAACTTTGACCCAGTTCTACGTGATGCAGGCCATCTGGGAGCTCTACGGCAAGAATCCGTTCACTCTCTCCGCCGAGCGCATCCCGGTGTTCAACAAGGTCTGCGGTACCGATTTCGTCAGCAACACTTTCGGGCAGAGTCTCAAGCTGTCCGATATCGTCGATTTCTGGTCGAAGGATACGGAGGCGTTCAGGCGGCTGTCTTCGAAGTATTATCTGTACTGATCATCTCATAGCACCTCCTCAGGGCTTCATCGGGGCCCGATGACATGAGCTCGACTGAGGGGGTTGCCGCATTCGGCGTTTTGTCGGAGCTTGATGGCGGTTCTGGCGTCTTGTCGGAGGCTGATGCCAGGGGCTCCGCGGCGGGTGCGCCGTCTGTGAGGCTGTTTTCTTTTAGTATGTTGACGAGCCTTCGTGCTACTGCCGGCGCCGGGTCGATGAAGTTTATCTTCGGCCCCGCAATCTTGCGCATCGTGTCAAGGAGGAAGGGGTAGTGGGTGCAGCCGAGCACTATCGTGTCCGCTCCGGCCTCAAGCAGCGGGGTGAGACTTTCCGCCACCACTTTCTCTGCGCGTTCGCCGCTGAGTTCTCCTCTTTCCACAAGCTCCACGAAGCCCTGGCCTACGTGCTCGACTATCTTGACGTTGTTCTGGAAGCGGCCTTTGGTGTTGAGGTATTTCGAGCCCTTGAGAGTCCCCGCGGTGGCGAGCACCCCGATTATTCCGCTCTTTGTCCCGAGGGCCGCCGGCTTCACGGCCGGCTCCATCCCCACGAAAGGGATGTCGTATTCGCTGCGCAGGGTCTGAATCGCCGCCGCCGTGGCGGTGTTGCATGCGATCACCATCGCCTCCGCCCCCTCGGAGAGCATCAGCTCCGTGATGCTGCGGCAGCGTTCGCGGATGAATCCGGCGCTCTTCTCGCCGTAGGGGCAGAATGCGTTGTCGGAGAAATAGACATATCTTTCCTCCGGCAGGACTTTCAGTATTTCCCGCAGCACCGACAGTCCTCCGACTCCCGAATCCATTATTCCGATTGTTGGCATACCTGCTGACAGATTGGTGATTGCTGTTCTGCGCTCACAAGATGCAAAAGTAAGTATTTTCTTCTGAAAATGAGCGCCGCTCTCCCTGCCCTTGCTCTTGGGCCACTCTTCCGTTGCCGAGCCCTCTTTCGCTGTCTCTTTCTCTTTCGCTGTCTCCACCTTTGCTGCCAACAATTTTGTCCGGCCAGAGTGGTTTTCGCCGGACAGGCGGCAACTATCCTTGGCAGTCCGCCATGTTTGCCGCAGGAGGAATCCAGACTTGGCGCAAAAGGAAAGAGGGACTTGACCAGTGCTTTCAGTCAGATCCCTCTTGGCGATGAGCAGGATAAGGGAGTCGAACCCTCCTCCTTGGCTTGGGAAGCCAATGCACTACCGATGTGCTAATCCTGCGTGGTCAGATGCCGTTTCGCATCAGACTTGCGCAAAGTTATGAAAAAATACTTAAATTTGAAAACTCCGCCGAAAAAATCCGGAGACACACAATAACCGATTGTAACAGCACTATGTATTCGTTAGGAATAGATGTCGGCTCTTCCTCCGTGAAGGTCGCGCTGCTTGACGTCGAGAGCGGCAGATGCGTATGCTCATCGACCAACCCCAAATCCGAAGCTCCGATCATCGCCGCCCGGAAAGGCTGGGCGGAGCAGGACCCGGACTCATGGTGGAGGTATCTTTGCGACGGGGTCAGGGAGATGTCCCGTTCTCACGACATGTCGCAGGTCGCGTCCATCGGCATATCATATCAGATGCACGGACTCGTCGCACTTGACAAGGACGGGAAGCCTGTACGCAACGCCATAATCTGGTGCGATTCCCGCGCCGTCGGAATTGGCGAAGAGGCCCTCCGGGGCATAGGACGTGAGAAGTGCCTCTCGCATCTTCTCAACTCGCCCGGGAACTTCACGGCCTCCAAGCTATCCTGGGTCAAGAAGTATGAGCCTGAGACATATTCCAGGATAGACAAGTTCATGCTTCCGGGAGACTACGTGGCCTACCTGCTGACAGGGGAGAAAACCACCACGGCGACGGGACTTTCCGAGGGGATACTGTGGGATTTCAAGGAAGGGAAGAGGGCGGACTTCGTGGCGGAATGGTACGGCATATCGGCGGACAAGTTCTCCCGCGTGGTGCCTGCCGTGGGCATTCAGGGGCGCACCGTGGCAAGAATCCGCGAGGAACTCGGCATCCCGGAGGGAACGCCGGTATCTTACAGGGCGGGCGATCAGCCGAACAACGCCTTCTCCCTCAATGTCCTGAAACCCGGGGAAATCGCCGCCACGGGTGGGACGAGCGGAGTGGTCTATGGCGTCACCGACACTCCGAAGGCCGACCCCCGGTCGCGAGTGAACACTTTCCTCCATGTCACGCTCTCCCCGGAGCCGAGGATGGGAGTGCTCCTGTGCATCAACGGGACGGGGATAATGAACTCCTGGGCTCACCGGAACATCGCTCCGGAACTCTCGTACCCGCAGATGAACGAACTCGCCGCCACGGCCCCGGCAGGCTCGGACTCCCTGGTGGTGCTGCCGTTCGGCAACGGTGCCGAGAGGATGCTCTCCAACCGCAACATAGGTGCGAGGATGTGCGGAATCGACCTTGTCCGTCATTTCAAGGCACACATGCTCCGGGCAGTGCAGGAGGGCATAGCATTCTCTTTCCGCTATGGCATAGACATAATGAAAGAACTCGCCCTGAAGCCGGACGTGATACGTGCCGGCAGGGCCAACCTGTTCCTCAGCCCTCTTTTCCGCAGCAGTCTCGCCACGCTCTGTGACGCACGCATCGAGCTTTTCGACACGGACGGATCGCTCGGAGCAGCAAGGGGAGCGGCACTCGGCGCAGGCCTGTACAAGTCAGAGGACGAGGCCTTCTCTACGCTCGAAAGGCTTGAGGCGGTGGAACCTGACGGGGAATGGAAGGCCCCGCTTGAGGAGGCCTATCAGAATTGGAAATCAGAACTTGAGAAAGCCCTGAAAGACTGATTCTTATACACTATACCCTGAGCTTCAGGCCCGCGAGGATGGTGTCCGGACG
>CAVGYS010000041.1:2479-9137 GCA_963633505.1 Oscillibacter sp. MSJ-31 | reverse complement strand
CAACTAATACATCATTAAAGTTCATTATGAAAAAGTTTTTCATGTTTTTGGCAGTTGCCGGCCTGATGGCTTTCTCTGCCAATGTAGCTTCCGCTCAGGAGGATTCAGCCCCTGTGGCTTCAGAGGTCACCAGCCTTGCTGACCTCACGGCTGCACAGTCAGAAGTTCCGCTTCACCAGGCCCTCAAGACCAAGTTCATCGAGGGTGGTCCCGGGTTCATGGCGACCATCGTGCTCTGCCTTATCCTCGGTCTTGCACTCGCCATCGAGCGTATCCTCTACCTTTCATTCTCCAAGACCAACACCAAGAAGCTCCTCGCCGACGTCGAGAAGGCTCTTGCCGCTGGCGGAATCGAGGCTGCAAAGAACGTATGCCGTGAGACCCGCGGTCCGGTAGCGAGCATCTTCTATCAGGGACTTCTCCGCTACGATCAGGGAATCGACGTAGTTGAAAAGACCATCATCTCCTACGGCTCCGTTCAGATGAGCGAAATGGAGAACGGACTTTCTTGGGTCGCCCTCTTCATCGCGCTTGCTCCGTCTCTCGGATTCCTTGGAACCGTTGTCGGAATGATCCAGGCCTTCGACGCCATCCAGGCTGCCGGCGACATCTCCCCTAACATCGTTGCCGGAGGTATGAAAGTCGCCCTTATCACCACCGTAGGCGGTTTGATCGTTGCGATGATTCTCCAGGTATTCTACAACTACATCCTTTCCAAGATTGACTCCCTCACCATCGATATGGAGGATTCATCAATCTCCATCGTGGATGTACTTACAAAATACTCAGAGAAGAAATAATTGCCCTTTCATATAACGGATTATGAAACTTAACAAAATAATAAAATGGTGCATGGTAGCGCTGCTCGTCATCGGTACGGCCATCACTGTCTGGGGCTTCGCTGCAGGCTTCGAGACAGATGACGCCAAGATCGTCGACGTGCTGTTCTACTGGGCATACGCGATGATCGGTCTCGCGATCGCCTCCTGGGTGGTCGTAGGCGGAATCATCAGCGCGAAGGCCAACCCGAAGTCCCTCGTGAAGTTGGGAATCGTGCTGGTCGGAGTCGTGATATTATGCCTTGCCGTGTACTTCCTCTCACCTGCGGACTACGCCTACGGAAGAGAGGGTATGGACACGCTTTCTACGCTCAAACTCACTGACACTACACTTAATCTCGCATACATCTCCGGCGTTGCCGCAATCATCGCCGTGATCGTAGGTGAGGTTCGTATGGGTATCAAAAATAGGAAATAATCATTATGTCCAAGAAAACACCTGCAATTAACTCGAGTTCTACCGCCGACATCGCATTCCTGCTCCTGTGCTACTTCCTTATGACTACAACCATGGGAACACAGGCCGGTCTGTCGCGTCGTCTTCCTCCTATGCCGGCTGAAAACCAGAAGGCACAGGATCAGAAGGTGAACCGCCGCAACATCATTGTTGTGAGGATCAATTCTGCGGATAGAATCCTTGCCGGTACGGATGTAATTGATGTAAGTCAGGTCAAGGATAGGGTAAAGAACTTCCTGACCAACCCGCTCAACGACCCTAACCTTCCAGAAAAGGAAGTGAAGGAGATCGAGGGACTCGGTTCCTACCCTGTTTCGAAGGGTGTGATTTCACTTCAGAATGACCGTGGTACCAGCTACCGCGTGTACATCGCAGTTCAGAACGAACTGATGAAGGCGATCAACGAACTTCGTGACGATTTCTCCGTAAGTCACTACGGACGCAAGTTCGCAGCTCTCGACGAGGAGAAGCAGGACATCGTGAAGAAGGCCATACCTTCGAACATTTCGGAGGCGGAGCCTAAGGATATCGGTAACAGAAGAAGATAAAGGAGGACTCAACTATGTCAATGTTCAAGAAAGACGGGAAAAAAGAAATGCCCGCAATCGCGTCAAGTTCGCTCTCTGATATCGTCTTCATGCTTCTGTTCTTCTTCATGGTGACCACGCAGCTGCGTGAGACCGAGAACAAGGTAATGGTCAATGTCCCTGAGGCATCCGAAGTCTCCAAGCTCGTGAGAAAGGACCTCAACTCCTACATCAACATCGGTCCGCCTATCAAAGCTCTCCAGAGCCAGTACGGAACCGAGGCCCGTATCCAGTTGAACGATTCATTCAGGACAACCGCCGAGATTCGTGACTTCGTAGCTGCGGAGCGCGATTCCAAGAACGAGGCTGACCGTCAGTTCATGACCATCAGCATCAGAGCGGACCAGGATGTCAGAATGGGTATTGTGACTGACGTGAAGCAGGAGCTCAGGCGCTGCTCCGCACTCAAAATCATGTACTCAGCAAGAAAGCCGGCTCAGTAACAGCCGACGGCAACTGATAGAAGCAGCCCCCTTCATCGAGAGGGCTGCTTTTTAAATAAAGATTAAGAAGCTGTTTTGAAATGACGGAAATACTTCGTACCAAAGTAAAGGACCTGCTGAATATGACCGCAGGCCGTGACGTTCTCGCCAAAGGGTGGGTAAGGACAAAGAGAGGCAACAAGGAGATCGCTTTCATCGCCCTCAACGACGGTTCGACAATCAAGAACATCCAGATTGTCGTCGACAAGAATGCGGACACGGAGCCGATTCTCTCGAAGATAAGCACAGGAGCGTGCATCGGCGTACAGGGGAAGCTCGTCGAGTCGGTCGGCAGCGGCCAGGCGGTGGAGATACACGCCAAGGAGATTGTCGTCTATGGTGAATGCGACCCGGTTCGCTATCCCCTTCAGAAGAAGGACACCTCCCTGGAATACTTGAGGACTGTCGCCCATCTTCGTCCGCGCACCAACACTTTCGGCGCGGTGCTTCGCCTGCGCAGCCAGATGGCCTTTGCGATCCACGAGTATTTTCACGCGAAAGGATTCGTCTATCTCAACACGCCGCTCATCACCGCAGCCGATGCGGAGGGGGCCGGGCAGATGTTCCAGGTCACGACGCTTGACCTCAACAACGTGCCGCGTGACAAGAAGGGGGCTCCGGACTACAGCAAGGACTTCTTCGGCAGACAGACGAGCCTGACCGTGAGCGGACAGCTCGAAGGCGAGCTCGGGGCCACCGCTCTCGGAGAAATCTACACCTTCGGCCCGACTTTCCGTGCGGAGAATTCCAACACTCCGCGCCACCTCGCGGAGTTCTGGATGATAGAGCCGGAGATGGCCTTCTATGACATCAAGGACAACATGGATCTCGCGGAGGATTTCATCAAGCATCTCGTCAAATATGCTCTCGACAACTGCATGGACGACATCCGCTTCCTCAACGACCGCTACGATCCGGAGCTCATCGAGAGGCTCCAGAGCGTGATCGGCACCGATTTCGTGCGTCTGGAATACACCGAGGGCATCAAGATTCTCGAGCAGGCGGTAAAGGACGGCGTGAAGTTCGAATACCCTGTCTATTGGGGTGTTGACCTCCAGAGCGAGCACGAGAGATTCCTCGTCGAGAAACATTTCCGCAAGCCTGTCATCCTCACCGGCTACCCTAAGGATATCAAGGCCTTCTACATGAAGCAGAACGAGGACGGCAAGACCGTCCGCGCGATGGACGTACTCTTCCCTAAAATCGGAGAAATCATCGGAGGATCGGAACGCGAAGCGGACTACGACAAGCTCGTCGGCCGCATCGACGAGCTCAAGATGAGCCACCGCACCCTCGAATGGTACATCGACACCCGCCGCTTCGGAAGCTGCCCGCACAGCGGATTCGGTCTCGGCTTCGAGAGGCTGCTGCTCTTCATCACCGGGATGGCGAACATCCGCGACGTCATTCCGTTCCCGAGAACCCCGAAGAACGCAGAATTCTAAAAGCCCATGTTAGTCATCGGAATAGCCGGCGGTTCAGGCTCCGGCAAGACCACGGTCGTCAAGGCGATCACCGACAAGCTCAAGGCCGAGAAGGTGGTCGTGATACCGCAGGATTCCTACTACAAGGACTCCAGCGACCTTACGGATGAAGAGAAGAGGGCCTACAATTTCGACCACCCCAACGCCATCGACTGGGAGCTGCTCTGCAACCAGCTCTCAGAGTTGAAAAGCGGCAAAAGCGTCAGACAGCCGGTCTATTCCTACATCTCCTGCTCCCGCTCCAAGACGGAGACGGTGGAGGTCAATCCGGCCGACGTCATCATCATCGAGGGAATTCTCATCTTCACCTGCGAGAAACTGCGCAAGCAGCTGGACATAAAGATATTCGTGGATGCGGACGATGATGACAGGCTGATGAGGGTGATGGCGCGTGACATCACCGAGCGCGGCAAGGACGTGCGCTGGGTGATAGAGAGATACTCCCGCACCGTGAAGCCGATGTATCTCCAGTTCATCGAGCCGAGCAAGCGCTACGCGGACATCATCATCCCACAGGGCGGCCACAACAAGGTTGCGATTGACATCATCGCCAACACCGTCGAAAAATCCCTCAAAGAGGAAAAGGAAGACCGGAAGTGAAGAAAATCTCGGACGAGGACAAGGCAGGACTGTATCTCACCGTAATCGTACATCTTGCGGTGCTTGTCGTTCTGCTTGCTTCGGGATTGGGATACTCCCTGACCCGGGAGAACAGTTTCGTACTGGATTTCAGCCACCACGAAGAACTTGAGAGGATGCAGAAGGAGGTGGCCAGGCTCAAAGAGGAGGCCGAGTTCAAGGAGGACGTGAGCAGACGACTGCAGCAGATGCTTTCGGACAACGGCGTCTCCCCCTCCGGAAGCGCTTCGGAAATCAAGAACGTCGCCGTGGACCGCGGGGCTCTCAAGGACGACCGCGGCACCGATGCCGAGCAGCTCTACAAGGAGGCGGAGGAACTGCAAAGCGAACTCGCCCGGGGGTACGAACTCCCGGACGCTGATCGTGCGGAACTCCCCTCCCCGAAAGCTTCCGCCACCGACAAGGCCTCCCAGCAGCAATCCTACAGCGGTCCTTCCGTCATCTCATACGAACTCGAAGGCCGCAAGGCCAGCAAGCTGCCGATACCCGCCTACCGCTGCATGGGCGCCGGGCAGGTCAAGGTCCTGATCAGCGTCAATCCGAGAGGAGACGTAATCTCGGCCAAGATCGACGAATCCGCATCATCCGAAGACCGCTGCCTGAGGTCTTTCGCGGTGAGGGCCGCAAGGCTCTCGAAGTTCCAGATCAAGACGGACGCACCGGCCAAACAGAGCGGCAACATCGTCTATGAGTTCATCGCGCAGTGAACAACTTGAATATGGATCAGTCATCAGCATTCTTCTCCTCAAGCGAAGAGCTTGCACCCACCACCCCAACTATCTTGCATAATGTCTATGTGTCGCAATCGGGCTATAGCGAGATAAGTATAGGAGTGATTGACGGCAAAAGAGTCGCGCTGAAGTCACTTAAAGCGGAATATCGGGGGAACCCGTTCTATGAGGGGATTCTTCGCAAGGAATACGAGATTGGCCGCGACCTGGACCATCCGAACATCTGCCGTACCATCAACTTTATTGACCTCCCGGAACAAGGCGGCAGCATCGTACTTCAGTGGGTGGAGGGAGACAGTTTGCAGGCTCTGATTGACCGAGGCGCAAAGTTGCCCGTGCGGAAGCTGGTTATGCAGACGTGTGATGCTCTGGAGTATCTGCATTGCAGGCAGATTGTCCATAGAGACCTCAAACCAAGCAATATCCTCATCACGAACAACGGTCAGAACGTCAAGCTGATAGACTTCGGCCTGTCGGATACGGACTATTATGTCGAATTCAAAAATCCCGCGGGAACTCCCGACTATGCTTCTCCTGAGCAGAAAAGAGGGGAACCCTTGGATGGCAGGAGTGACATCTACGCTCTTGGGCGCATAATGCAGGCCATGGGAGCCTACCCCAAAATTGCAGAAGTCTGCGTAAAAGCGGACAGGGAGGAGCGCTATGCCGATATCGCGGAAGTGCGTGCCGCACTGCATCGCAAGTACAAGTTGCGAAAAATCGTCTTGGTAGCGGCACTCACGCTGATTGTGACCTGTGGAACAGTGTTCCACGCCCTGCTTTCGGATATCAGAAAAGCACGCGAGCAGCGTACCGTAGATACAATGTTCGAGCAGATAAGCGGGGAGATTAGAGATGCCGGCTATTAAGCCTTGATCACTTCCACTATATTGAGTCCACCCGCAGCCCCGGCTATATAGGAAGAGGTATATTCTCCGCCCCGCAAAATCTTCGGAAGATACAGAGGATATCCTAGCATAAAATAGGTGGCGACGAACTTGTCGCCAACAAGCAGTTTGGAATTCTCGGAATCGGTTACCGTAAAACTGTCTTCACCCTCGTACTTCAGATGCACCAGCCTGTCGGGAGCCCACCCGATGACGACTTCGGTATCAAGTTTGAGGTCTGATGCCAAAACGACTTTAGGTGAGAAGAATCTTGACTCGCAGAGGCCACTGTCCTGTATGTCCTTGCAGAATGAATAGAAATCCTTCTTGCCTACGAAGCGCGAAAGCACGTCTAGAGTCGATTGTCTTGGATTGGGCTTCAAAGTCACGTAACCCCACAGCCTTTTGAGTGTGGAAGCTGACAGCAGTTCTCCGGACTCGTGCTCGATAACTACGGACAACGCCTCGAAGTCAGTCGAAGTTGCCAGTCTCCTCCCATAGTGTCGCTGGACTTCAGAAAGCAGGCAGTTGAGTTCCGGAATAGTTTTCTTC
>CAVGYS010000041.1:0-2469 GCA_963633505.1 Oscillibacter sp. MSJ-31 | reverse complement strand
AAAAAACCGTCAAGTTCAAATAGGTTCATTTGAATATCGTGCTTGCGAAAATCCTATATTTGCATATCGTGAGTGTTTTGAGGAAAATTCTGCCGCTGCTGCTCATCGGGGCCATCTCCTGCATCAAGGATCCTGATGCAAGCCTGCATACGGCGCCGGGAATTCTCACTGTCTCCGCCGATGTCGAAGGCACGGACGTCATCCTCTCCTGCAAGGTCTCCAGGAGTGACAACATCAGCGGCTGCGGTTTCCTTTTCGGTCTCGGAGAGGGTGATATGGACAGTTTTGAGACAGAACTCCCGCACAATGGCATATTTGCCCTACAGATACCCGGCCTGACTTTCGGAGTAAGGTATTACTGCCGCTCATATATCAGCAGTGGTGGAGATGCGACTGCAAAATCCGCCCTAAAGAGTTTCGAGATAGCCCAGAGGCTGCCCGGCATAGAGTTCTACCCCGTCACCGTCAAGGACAGGACGAGCGTAATCTGCGAATACAACATAACCGAGAGTTTCAGCGGGGAAATGTATGTGTGCGGTGTCTGCTATGGGACAGAGAGCCAACCCATAATTGAGGGAGCGAAGACCGTGGATAGTGCGGAATATGGCACCCACAAGGTAGTAATAAGCGGGTTGGAAACCGGACAGACATATTACTTCCGCCCCTATGCCATCAACGGAAAGGGTACGGCCTATGGGGAGGAACAATCATTGCGTATGCCCGTGATGATGGACGATGCCGCCCTGCAAGCCCACCTGATTTCCGCATGGGACAGCGATTCGGACGGGCTGTTGAACTTGGAGGAAGCGGCGGCGGTGACAAGCATCGACCTCTGTACAGATGATGTCCGCACCCTTGCAGGGATAGAGCAGCTGCCAAACCTGCGCTTCCTGCGCTGCTCCGGAACAAACCGTTCCGGCCGCGGTGGAAGCGGCGGCCTGACTGAAGCCAAACTGGCAGGCTGCCCCCAGCTTTCCTTTCTTGATCTTTCCTGCAATCAATTGACATCCGTTACTGTAGGATCATCTCTTGGGACCCTCAATCTCTGCGCAAATCCTCTCAACAGTCTTGCCCTGCCGGAGAACAATGCTCTGCACAGCCTGGATCTCTCATATACGGGACTGGCCTCTCTTGAATATGCGCGGCTGGGGTCTTTGGAAGAACTGCACATCGGCGGGAGCGCCTTGCCGGTCGATGACGTCATCAACAAGTTGAGGGGACTGTTGCGCCTCTACGCCGGAGACAAGCTGCGCAATGATTCCAAGATCTACCTGCTCTCCAGACTCGAACTCCTGGACTGTGAGGGGTGTAACGTGCGTACCCTGGATTTGAGGTACAATTCCGCACTGACTTCCCTCAATGCGGACGGATGCCCTCTGGAGTCGCTTGACCTCAACCTCAACCCGCTGCTGAAGTCGCTGCACTGCATGTGCGAGTCTCTCAAGACCCTGTATCTACTTGAAGGACAAGAGATAGACGGAGTCAACCGGAGAGAGAGGCTCTATATCCCCGATTCCACGGAGATAATCTATACACCAAAAATAAAGGATGCTGAATTCGCGCGCTATCTTGTGGACAAGTTCGACAAGGACTACGACTCTTTCGTCTCGCTTGCCGAAGCTTCAGTCGTATCGGAAATCAATATTGACAACGACGAATATTCGGGAATCACCTCGCTTTACGGGGCGCAGATGTTCACTTCGCTTGAGAGGCTTTATGTTCCCGGACAGGCTCTGACTTCGCTCGAGCTCGACTCCAATCCGGCCCTGACTGTGCTATGTTGTGACAGAAATCCGCTCAAGTTACTCAACTTGAGCGGGAACACAGAATTGAAGACGCTTTATTGTCAGTCCACTTCATTGGAGGACATAGACTTAAGTCAGAATGTCCGGCTTGAGGCCGCCTATCTCTCCAGATGTGCCCTCAAGAAGCTCGACGTCAGCTTCTGCACCTCGCTGACCACACTTGATGTCAGCAACAATCCAGATCTTAGGCAGATTGTCGTCTCCCGCTCGCAGAATATCAACATCGCCAAGGACGATACGACGGAGTTGATCTACAGCGACTGAATAGTCCGCTAATCCCAGCCGTCGATCTCGCCGCCGATCTCAATCTTGACCTTGGCCGGATCGCTGGTGAGGGTGACGTTTATGGTGTGCTGGACTCCCGACTTGAATACGAAGCGGCTCTCCACCAGATAAGAAACATTGTTTGTGATAACTTCAACAAGAGGCTGCTTGTTCTCGATCCTCTGAGGGACAACTATCGCAGAGAATATGCTCGCGGCCTCTCTCTGCATAGTTATCGTGGCGGCGGAGCCATAATTGTCCTTTACAACCGCGCCGCTGCTCAGATCGATAAGCGCGTCCGGGACGGTGGAGTGGATTTTGACCACCACGTCATCGGGGATATCTCCCTCAAAATCCTCTCCCTTGACAAGCTTCACCACGAAGCGGCTCATCTTGTGGC
>CAVGYS010000040.1:0-9331 GCA_963633505.1 Oscillibacter sp. MSJ-31 | reverse complement strand
CCTATCATGCCGTCGAGCCTGAGTTCGCCGCTGACACTTCCGTCAAGTTCGCTGAAAATTTCCGTGAGGAACGGCCCCGCTATCTCCAGTGGCAGCCTGTCGAGGACGGCGTCGAGCTGCATCCTGCCGTCGTCCGGGAAGTACATTCCGGTGGCATACAGTGGGTTGCGCCCGTCGAGTTCGTTGCGCACATAGATGTTGATGTCGTCCCCGTCGTCTTCGAGTACGCTTGCAATCTGGAGGTTGCCGGCGTCGGCTTTCCCGACCTTGAGAGAATCGAGCCTGAAATCCATCAGCATGCCCCGGATCTTGCCGGCCCTTGAAGAGAGCATCGCCCTGCCGTTGACCACGCCCCGGATGCCGTAACTGCGGGGCAGGAAATCGTCCGCCTGCGCGAGGTCGATGCCCCTCAGGCTGAGAGACAGCGTGTCCGCGCCCCTCTGTGACAGGCCCCCGTCGATGCTTATGAGCTGCTCTCCGTTGCTTATGCGGAATCCGTGTACGTGGATGTCTCCGTCCCGGATCGTTACGTCCGATTCTCCTATGTCCCAGACTCCGTTTCCCGCCGACACGTACGAGTCCAGCGGACGCGCCTTGATGACGAGTACACCGGACGAATCGCGGGAGAATTCCCCTTCGGCGTGAAGCTCTCCGGAACCTCCGAACTGGGAGAAGCTGTCGAAGTGCAGGCTTGCAGATATGCTGTTGTCTCTGGCCAGGATGCTGACGTCAGGCCGGACAAGGTCGAACTTGCCGCTCTTGAAGTTCTGCCCTATGAGGCTGATGCTCAGACTCTCCCCGAGGTTGTCGAACTGGAGGTCGGCATCCTTGATGAAAGTCGTCCCGAATGCGAGGCGCGAGGAGGTCGCGTTGCCGCTGAGCTCTCCGCTGCGGGATATGTTCATCGTCGCCCTGGTGCTGTCGGCTATGTAGAGTCCCGGGAATGCGAATGACAGGATTCCGCGCGAATCGTGCATCAGCAGGTCGAGGTCGTATTTGCCGTGCAGGAAATCCTTTCTGCCGTCCGCGTAGAGTGCGGGCAATTCCCGCCTCGTCGTGATGTCCTGCAGGTCTTCGATGAATTCTGAGATGCTTCCGCTCCCGGAGATGAACAGGTCCGCGAACTTTGAATCCAGTTTGAGGCACTGCTCATCGGCGATGTTATAGACTTTGACGTCTATGTCTCCTATGTCAATCTGTCCGTTGGAGTTCCACAGTCGGATGTCTCCTAGCCGAAGGTCTCCGTTGAGCGCCTTCCCGTTTTTCCTGACGGAGCTGCGGATGTTCATCGCGGTGCGTGACGTGCTCTCTCTGCGGTCGATGCCGATCTCGTGGAGGTCGATTCTGTCGATGTCCGCATCCAGAGTGAAGGAATCTTCGCCGCCCTCCTCCTGCCCGAACGCGGCGTCGGCTTTGAGCGTCATCGCCATGTTGGGGTCGCCGCTATAGAGCAGCAGGCCGGCTGTCCGGGCTGAAAGCGAGCCTTTTGCGCTTATGCCCTTGTAGTCGTAGCCGAATGCGTTGAGTCTGTTGAGCTTGAGAGAATCCAGACTTATCGATGGAACTCCTCCTGTAAGAGTGACGCGAGCCTCCGTATAGGCGTCGCATCTGCCCAGCCCTTTCACTCCGCCAATCGCCCCTATGTCAAGGGCTGCGGTGCCGAGTCTGAGCCTGAGTTCCGTGGCCCTGCCGGGGTCCAACAGGTTGCGGACGTCGGCTTCGAGCTTCATCCTCCCGGCTTCGGAGCGCAGGCGGGCGGTCCCTTTCAGCCTGTTGACCAGTCCCTCGGCCTCCAGATCGAGGGTGAAGTGCTGTCCTCTGCCGACGTTATCCGGAATTCTGATCCCGTGCGGGATGATTCCTGCGGAGATTTTCCTGATGCCCTTGGTGGTGAAATGAAGGCCTTTGACGTTCGCGGACGCCATCATCCCCTTTACGTCCGGCAGTCCCGTAAGCGAACAGTTGAGATTGTCCAGGCTTATCCCGCTTTCGGGTTCGGAGAGACTGATCCCCTCGACTTTCAGGTCGTTCAGATAGCCTTTGACCTTGCCGCCGCGCAGATAGAGCTGCGTCGGGTAGCTGCGGAAAGCGGAATTGGCGAAGTACGAGAGGCCGTGGAGGGTGATGTGCGAGCGGGAGAACTCTCCTTCCATCCTCACCTCCTTGGCGTATTTTGAGAATGAGCGGGCATTCTCGTAATTCATCGAATAATATTTGAGATTTATCTCGGACCACGGATCGCGCAGGCGGATGTTTTCTATGACGGTCTTCCCTGGACCCACGGAGCAGTCGGCCGAAAGGTTAAGCATCCTGTAGCCGGATTTTTCGCTGAGGCGGAGCCTTTCAAGGGTGCCGGTCACCCTTCCGTCCACCATCTTGACTCCGCGCCCGCTGAGACTGGTGATGCGCACGTCGAGATCGTCGAAATTGATGGCCCCGTCCTTGTATTCTCTCTTCTGCGGTTTGAAACTGTTGAGCCTGAAACGGAAATTGCTGATACTCACCCTCTTCGCGGAGAAGAGCTCGCCCTTCAGCCTTTTTTTCTCCTTCTTGCCGCCCGTGAGTCCGAACGCCCGCTGTATGTTGGTGATGTTCTTTTTCCCTCCGGGGATGCTGTTCGGCTCCATGGTGAGGTGGAACTCCCCGCCGTCGATGCTCACTCTCCCGATGCGTATCCCGCCGCTTTTGAACAGGCTCGGAACCGAAAACGTCGCCGTGACGGTCTTGGCGGTGAGAATCGTGTCGGTCCTCTCCCAGCCGCGGCAGTTGACGTCTTCCGTATAGGGATTCTTGTCGAGTATCAGGACGTTCTTGATTACCAGGGCTCCGGACGGGAGAATCTTGAGATTTTCGTAGCTGACAACGCCGTCGGCGGAGGCGGTCAAGGCATCTATCGCGTATCTGGACAGGCGGGTTTGGACGGCCGGGGTCTGTATTGCGAACAGCGCCCCCATCACCAGCACCAGTGCCAGGCCGATGATTCTCGCCGCTATATATGAACCCTTCCGATACATTCCTACAAATGTAATTGTTTTTGTGTACATTTGCGGACTTTAATCATAGGAATCAAATCATGTCAGACATCATCCTCGGAATCGAGTCCTCCTGCGACGACACGTCTGCCGCCGTTCTCAGGGACGGTTACCTGCTCTCCAACGTCATTGCGAGTCAGGACGTGCATCGTGCATTCGGCGGCGTGGTGCCGGAACTCGCTTCCAGAGCCCACGAACTCAACATCGTCCCCGTGGTCAGCGAGGCTCTCTCGCGTGCAGGAGTCAAAGTTTCGGACCTCACGGCGATTGCCTTCACCCGGGGGCCGGGATTGCTTGGTTCGCTGCTTGTGGGCACTTCTTTCGCCAAGGCGATGGGGCTGGCGCTCGATGTTCCCCTGGTGATGGTCAATCATCTTCAGGGCCACATACTTGCGAATTTCATCAAGGTTCCGGAAAAGCCTCTCAGGGAGCCGTCGTTCCCTTATCTGTGTCTTCTTGTCAGTGGAGGCAACTCTCAGATAGTCAGAGTGGACGATCCCCTGCATTTCGAGATTCTCGGCCAGACCATAGACGATGCCGTGGGGGAGGCGTTCGATAAGTGTTCCAAGATGATGGGTCTCGGCTATCCGGGCGGACCGGTGATAGACAGGCTCGCCAAGCAGGGCAATCCGGAGCGCTTCAAGTTCGCCAAGCCTCACGTCCCCGGTCTGGACTACAGTTTCAGCGGCATCAAGACTTCGCTCCTGTATTTCGTGCGGGACGAGATGTCCAAGGACCCGGACTTCATGGAGAAGAACAAGGAGGACATCTGCGCATCCTTCCAGAAAACCTTGATAGACATACTGATGGACAAGCTCGTCAAAGCCGCCGCGCAGACCGGCATACGCGAGGTTACGATAGGCGGGGGAGTGTCCGCCAACAGCGGCCTGCGCAGTCGCATAGAAGAAGAGGGACGGCGGAGAGGCTGGAACACCTATCTTCCGGAGTTCCGCTTCACTACCGACAATGCCGCGATGATCGCCGTTGCCGGATATTATCATTACCTTGCCGGAGAGCGCACCCCTTTGGATGTCGCGCCGGTGTCACGCGCCTCGGGATTTGAGCAATGAAAGAATTTGAGATCGTATGCCCGCTGACGCGACAGCCGCGTCTCAAGGAAATCGAAGCCCGGGCGGGAGGCTTGAAATGGGAGCTCAAGAAGCGTTCCATCGATGCGAGAAAGGAGCCTGTGTGGCGCTATCGCTACGAGGCTTATTCTCCTGAAGACAAGCATGTTCCGTATGCACTGCCGGAGTTTCCCGACGTGCACGGGGGAGAGGCGGTCACAGTGGTGGGTTCCGGGCCTGCCGGGATGTTCTCCGCGCTGAAACTTATCTCCCTGGGACTCAGGCCGGTGATACTGGAACGCGGCAAGGACGTGCATGCGCGTAAGATAGATATGGCCAGGCTTTCCCGTGAGGGCGAGGTCAATCCCGAATCCAACTACTGCTACGGCGAGGGCGGTGCCGGGGCGTTCTCCGACGGGAAGCTCTACACCCGCTCGTCGAAACGGGGGGACATCCGTGAAGTGCTTCATCTTCTGGTGAAATTCGGAGCGAACCCGGATATTCTCATCGACGCCCACCCGCACATCGGCTCCGACAAGCTGCCTCTCATCGTCGAGAACATCCGCAAGTTCATCGTGGAGAAGGGCGGGGAATACCATTTCGACTCCCGTGTGGACAGCATCACTCGCCGCGAGGACGGCCTGCTCGAGATAGGCGTCGCGGGAGGGGGGAAGTATCTGTCCCGAAGGGTCATTCTTGCCACGGGGCATTCGGCCATGGATGTCTATGAGATGCTCTCGCAAGGGGGAGGACAGCTTGAAGCCAAGGGGTTCGCGCTCGGCGTGAGGGTCGAGCATCCGCAGGAGAAAATCAACTGGTGCCAGTATCACGGGCAGTGGAAACCGGGAGTGCCGGCTGCGGAATATTCGTTCGTGGAGCAGGTTGACGGGAGGGGAGTGTTCTCTTTCTGCATGTGTCCGGGAGGAATTCTGGTGCCTTCGTCCACGGAAGCGGGGACCGTTGTACTCAACGGCATGTCCAATTCCGCCCGCAACGGGAAGTTCGCCAATGCCGGAGTGGTCGTGCAGATTGAACCGGACGACGTGCCGGGAGACGGCCCGTTCAAGCTGATGGACTTCCAGCACGAGGTCGAGAGAAATATGTACGAATACGCTTCCCGCAACGGCGGGAGCAACCCGATGGCAGCACCGGCGCAGAGGATGGAGGATTTCTGCCAGGGAAAAGTTTCCAAGACCATGCCCGAGACAAGCTATCATCCGGGGGTCGTGAGCGCTCCGCTGCACGAACTGCTGCCGCCGATTGTTTCCGAGCGGCTCAGAAAGGTTTTCCCGAGGGTGAAGATGCGCAACTACTACACCAATGCGGCCCTGCTGCTTGGCGTGGAGTCCCGCACTTCGTCTCCCGTAAGGATTCCCCGTGACCCGGACACTCTCGAATATGTCTCGATCCCGGGGCTTTACCCCTGCGGGGAAGGGGCCGGATATGCCGGCGGCATAGTGTCCAGCGCTATGGACGGCATCAACTCTGCCGTCGCCCTCAAGGCCTCGCTCTAGGAGCTGTTAAGCGGTTTAAATGACTCCGCTCCCGAGCATCTCCCCGTCGGCGGCGTACCATACGGCGAACTGTCCCGGAGTGATGCTGCGCTGAGGGGAGTCGAAGAGGATGAAGAGTCCGTTGTCCCGCATCATCATGGTCGCGTCCTGAAGCGGCTGGCGGTAGCGTATGCGCACCTTGTAGCGGCGCTCTTCTCCAACTTGCATCTTTTCGGACGGGCGGATCCAGTGGATGTCCCGGGTTTCGATTCTCAGGCAGCTGCGCATCAGCCCCTTGTGATTCTCTCCCTCCCCGACGTAGATTATGTTTCTCGCGATGTCCGTGGCTATCACGAACAGCGGGTGCGCATGCCCTCCGATCGAGAGCCCGCGGCGCTGCCCGATGGTGTAGAACTGCGCCCCCTCGTGTCTGCCTATTATCGCGCCGAAAGGATTGGCCTTGTAGCGGGTTTTCTTTACGTGATGCTTGCCCGAGCGGTAGGTTTCGGTCTCGAAACGGATGTCGGCGTAGTCGATGGGGATCGAGAGTTCAAAGAGCTCCTCATCGCTCAGCAGCTCTCTTCCCTTTGCGAGCAGCTCACGGTCGCGCGCATATTTTTCTGAATCAGCGTAGTAGGCATCGAATACCTCGACCACGTCCCCTTCCTTGGATTCGAGTTTCTGCTGGAGAAATACGGGCAGGTCCACCTTCCCGACGAAACAGATGCCCTGCGAGTCCTTCTTGTCCGCCGATGGCAGGTCGGCTTCATGGGCGAGCCTGCGCACTTCGGGCTTGCAGATGTCGCCTATCGGGAAGAGGGCCTTGGAGAGCTGCGCCTGGTTGAGCTGGCAGAGGAAATAGCTCTGGTCTTTGTTGGGGTCGCTGCCTTCGAGGATGCGGCAGCTCCCGTCGGGGAGCGTCTCCTTGCGGCAGTAGTGTCCTGTCGCCACCAGCTCGGCTCCGAGTTTTTCGGCGGCCCTCAGGAAGGCGTCGAACTTGATTTCGCGGTTGCAGAGCACGTCCGGGTTGGGGGTGCGTCCCGCGGCGTATTCGTCGAACATATAGTCCACCACCCGCTTGCGGTACTCCGCGCTCAAATCCACGAAATAGAAGGGTATCCCTATCTTGCGCGCCACCATCTCGGCCACGAACCTGTCTTCCTCCCATTCGCAGTCTCCGTGCAGCGTGCCTTCCGTTTCGTGCCAGTTCTGCATGAACATCGCGAACACGTCATATCCTTGTCTTTTGAGCAGCAGTGCGGCCACGCTTGAGTCAACTCCCCCCGACAGTCCTACGCAAATTTTCATATCCGAGCTTTTAATATCCGCAAAATTAGTCATATATTTGAGAAGTTTAACCACGTTGCAGATGTTGACAAAAGATATAAACATCCACTATCTGGAGTATTCCTCCATCGATGAGCTGACGCCCGAGGACAGGGAGCTCGCCTGTGCCGCGATAGAGGCGATGGGCGGAGCCTATGCCCCGTATTCGCATTTTCACGTCGGCGCGGCCGTAAGGCTCTCCAACGGGCAGATAGTCCGGGGAGCCAATCAGGAGAACGCCGCATTCCCGTCGGGACTCTGTGCGGAGCGCACCGCGATGTTCGCCGCAGGCGCGAAATATCCCGACAAGGACATGCTCGGCATAGCTTTGGCCGGCGGAGTCCACGGCAGGCTCGGGATGAATCCCGCCACCCCCTGCGGCGCGTGCCGTCAGGTGATGGCCCAGTATCAGGCCAAGTCCGGCAAGCCGATGTCAATCCTTATGGTGGCCGACGGGAAGATCTGGAAGTTCGAGAAGGTGGACGACATCCTCCCGCTGATATTCAACAGCATCTGATGTTTGTGCGTGTGAGGTCGAACCTGTTTCGGCCTGTGTTTGCAGATGAGCTGAATTTTATCTACATTTGCATCGGGAAAGTCGTACACGACCAGCTCCCTCCAAATCCTCCAGGGCCGGAAGGCAGCAAAGGTAGGAGGTCGTAGCGGTGCGATGTGCTAAGCTTTCCCTTTTTTGTTTTATCATCGACAGAACTGTTTTGAAATGAAGAGAGTCCCTATCGCAGGTGCCGTCGTTATCGCCGCTTTCGCCGCTATGTCGTGTTCTGGCGGCGCGGGCAATATGCAAGTTTGGTTCAAGACTGCCGAATGAAAAGCGATGTAGTGGTCATAGGAGGCGGAGCCTCCGGACTTATGGCGGCATATTTCGCCGCAAGAACGCTCGTGGACGCCGACTCCGACGCGCAGGTGACGCTGCTGGAGAAGATGCCCCGCCCGGCCCGCAAGATAATGATTACCGGCAAGGGGCGTTGCAACCTTACGAACGTCAAGGCGTGGAACGAGTTCTCCTCCCATGTCCGCTCCAAGCCCAATCTCGTCAAGTCCGCATTCCACACCCTGCCTCCGGAGGGCCTTCTGAAGCTTTTGGAGAGCTTCGGGCTGCGTTCGGTCGTGGAGAGGGGGGACAGGGCTTTCCCCGCTTCGTACAGGGCTTCGGACGTGGTGGATACTCTTGTGAACGCCTGCCATAGCGTTGGGGTCAAGATTGTCTGCGAGACGGAGGTGACTTCGGTGAAACCCGGTTTTGTGGTGGAAACAGCCGACGGAACGGTGTGGAACTGCACAAGTCTTGTCATCGCCACCGGCGGACTCAGCTATCCCGCTACCGGCTCCACCGGAGACGGCTACCGTTGGGCCGAAGATCTAGGGCACAAAGTCGAACCGACGTTCCCTTCCCTGACTGCCCTCGTCCCCAAAGGATACAAGTTGCAGGACGGCAAGGATTTGCATATTGACAGGAGCACGCCGCTATCCCCCCTTGGAGAGAAACTTTGCGGAGTTCAGCTCAAGAACGTCGGCGTGAGCCTGCTCATAGGAGATACGGAGGCCGGCTCCGAATTCGGGGACGTCGACTTTACTGACGGCGGCATTGAAGGGCCTGTCGGCTTCCAGCTCAGCCGCAAGGCGGTGAAATCTATGCTGAACGGTTCAAGGACGGTTCTCGTCCTCGACCTGAAGCCCGGGGTGAGTCTCACCGAACTCAGCGCAAGGGTGAAGGAGCTATGGCAGGAGGTGGACAAGGACCAGCGCTCGGCGCGCCTGCGTGAGAAGGAGAAATGCCGTATCCTGCTCGGCAAGCTGATGCCGTGGAATCTGATCCCCTCTTTTGTGGAGATGCACCCGGAAATCATGACCCTTGAGCGACGTTCCCGCACGGATACGAAGGTATGGGTCAATCTTGTCAGCATAGCCAAGGCCTTGAAAGCATGGCGTTTCGATATCGCCGGCTTCGTGGGCTATGAACGCGCCGTCGTGACGGCGGGAGGGGTGAGTGCCGATGCCGTGATTGCCAAGACCATGGAATCCAGGCTCGTCCCGGGGCTGTATTTTTGCGGAGAGGTGCTGGACGTCGATTCAGATACGGGGGGATACAATCTCCAGACCGCCTTCTCCACCGGAGCGCTGGCCGGAACCGGCGCGGCAAAACGGATTATAGAAAAATGAAACTTGTAAAAATCAATACGGGCAGTCCGTATCTTGAACTGATTGAGCGCACCAATCTCGAGGCCTTCCCGGAAGAGGAACGGCTCCCGATGTCGGTGCAGGCCGATATGTGCGACAGCGGAGAACTTGACCTGTTGGCAATATGCGATGATGGTGATGAATATCGCGGATTCACTTCCGTCTATAAGGGAAGTCGGATCGCGTACGTCTTCTTCCTTGCCGTGGACAGTTC
>CAVGYS010000039.1:5577-9615 GCA_963633505.1 Oscillibacter sp. MSJ-31 | reverse complement strand
TCATACCAATTGAATTTTCTTACATTTTGGAGCCAAATTGTCATTTTTAGAGACAATATGACATATTTTACTGACTATTTAGCTTAAAAGCCAGCCACAGGGCTTATTCCTCGATTCCGGAATCGTAGAGACGGGAAACGAGCTTCAGCTTGTCCATTATATGTATATGCTGAGGGCAATGCCTCTCGCACTGTCCGCATTCCACGCAATCCCCCGCCCTGCCCCGCTTCTCGGTCAGGAGCTTGTAGTATTTGGCCGTGTTGTGCTTCTGATAGGCCCCGAACTGCTTGATGGAATTGATCATGGCGAAATACTCCGGAATCGCTATCCTCTTCGGACAGCCCGGAGAGCAATAATTGCAGCCGGTGCACGGAATGGCTATGGAGTTCTGTATTATCCCGGCGGCGCGCTCTATGGTGTCGGAGTGCAGCTTGTCAAAAGGCTTGAAATCAGACATATATCCGGTATTGTCAAGCACCTGCTCGACGCTGTTCATCCCGCTCAGCACGACCTTGACCGAAGGCAGGGACGCGGCGAAACGGATAGCCCAGGATGCTGGAGAGGAACCCGGCTCCACCTCGTCGAACATCTCGGCCACCTTCTGCGGCACTCTCGCGAGCGAACCGCCCTTGACCGGCTCCATCACGAACACCTTCCGTCCGTATTTCTCGCACAGGCGGTAGCACTCCCCCGACTCCACGGAAGGGGAATTCCAATCTATATAATTGATCTGCAATTGGACGAACTCCAGTTCGGGATGTTCCCGCAGGATGCGTTCCAGCGTCTTGGAATCATCGTGGAAGGAGAAGCCTACGTGACGCGCCAGCCCCTCGTCCCGCTTGCGGGTGATGAAATCCCAGCCGCCGACCTTGTCCATCAGGGCCGCATAGTTCTTGTTCATCGCGTGGAGCAGATACCAGTCGAAATAACCGGCCCCGGTGCGCTCGAGCTGGGTATTGAAAATCCGCTCCATATCCTCCGGACGGCGTATCTCCCAGCAGGGAAGCTTGTCCGTGACCGTGAAGCTCTCCCTGGGGTGCCGGCGTACCACCAGCTCCCTAAGTATCTCCTCGCTATGCCCGAGATGATACTGCCAGGCCGTGTCAAAATAAGTAAAACCCCTCTGGAGGTAAGTATCCACCATCCTCCTCGCCTGCTCCATATCCACGGAGCTCAGGTCGTTGCTGTCCTTGAGCGGAAGCCGCATCAGACCGAAACCGAGTTTTCTCATCGCGACCTCCTCTCCAGAGTATATATTGCTTTCAATTTCCGCCATCAGCTCAAAAAAAAGGACTGCAAAGATACAGATTATAAAAAAAGCGCGCAAATTCGTCATTTTTCGCCTTCCCTGCAACGAAACGGAAAGGAGGCACATCTTCTGTTACGGAACTAAAAAAACAACATTTGTTCATTATGAAAAAGGTTATCCTTACGTTCGCACTCATCGCCGCAGCGGCGACCAGCGCGATGGCACAGATTGAAGTCGGAGCCGGCTACCTCAGCCAGACCGCCAAGTACTCATGGTCATCTTCATCCACCAACACCACGTCAAACGGCTTCTATGCCGGAGCAGACGTCGATTACGAACTCGGAACGGGTCTTTCTCTCGTCCCGGGAGTCTATTACGGCTACCTCTCCAGTGACGCTTCATATCTGGGAGTCGCCGGCAGCACGACCAAGAATCATTACGTAGCCGTTCCGGTGAACGTCAAGTACAGCATCGCACCGATCGATATGTTCAAGGTATTCGCCTACGCCGGACCGCGCTTCGAATTCGGAGTCTCATCCAAGACCACCGCTTCCGCGCTCGGAGTAAGCACCACTCTGGACAACTACGGAGACAACGGCAGCCTCAACCGCTTCAACGTTTCTCTCGGAGTCGGACTCGGAGTTGACGTTTCCGACCTCGTACGCGTCAGCGGAGGCTACAGCCTGGGACTTCTCAACATGCTCAAGAACGGAGACGACAATTCGTCCATCAAGACTTCTTACTGGCACATAGGAGCCGCTCTGCTCTTCTAAGCCACATACCGCCGAAATGGCGGCCCTGATAAGTTTGAAAACAAAAGGGTGATCCGATAGCCTACGGGCCGGAGGGTCACCCTTCCTTTTTGCGTAGTCAGATTCTCAACTTCGCTTCGGCAGAAGTTCCCTGCTGCCCGTATATACGTAACCGCCCTTCTCGGTGCTGAAGAACATGTCGAGCCACTCGCTCCCCGTCAGGGAAGGGTCGCTGCACCATCCGCTGGAGCCGCCGATAGACAAGCCGTTAACCCATTGATAATTGCTATTGTAGAAAGCCTTCCGCGCCAGAGCGTCGCTCCACTTGTTGGCCGAATCGTCCACGTATCTCACATGGTAGTACCCTGTGGAATATTTGATAGACTCGTTGGGCTGCATGTATTTTTTCTTATCCGCATTGTAGAAATCCGGCCCCGAGCGGTAGTTTCCAAGCCACATGTCCGTCCCGAGCAGTTTCAGCATCCAGTCCAGAGCCTCCTCGCCCGCCTTGGCGTAGTATTTCATAATATAGTCGATGCTCTTCTGCGGAAGAGGATAGACCGTCCCGTAAGGCGTGTCGCCGAACACTCCGAGCTGCTCCATGATGACCCTGTAGCGCACGTTGAACGAGGCGCTCACCGAGATCCGGCCTCCGTCCCATTTATTGACGGCGGTAAAAGTCACCTTTTGGGGCCCATAGGGCACAAGCAGACCTCCGGGCAGGAAATTCCCGTACGGGGTTTTGTCGGGCTGATCTTTCTCGTCATACCTCCAATAGTACGCCATCCCGATGTTCCCATCGCGGTATTCTCCGCTGATTACGGGAGTGAAAGTCCCGTCCTCCATCGTAAGCGAAGAGCCGGAAGTCTGCACGCTGAACTCGAACCTGTCGGGGTCGCCCCCGTCCAGACAGAAACGGATGGGAACCTCCATGCTGGAGGTGAATCCGGTTTCGTTGAGATAGAAGCTGGACAACTCGGCGTAAGGCTCCGCCTCAAGGTATGGGAGGCTTATGCCGAAAGCGCACTCGCCCGAGCCGCTGTAAAGCCCCGTCGCGGGGTTGGCGGAAATCTTCAGCGTCCCGATGTCGGCGGCCTCTTCTTTGGAGAGAGTTCCACTCTTCAATATCCCTATGCTCTTGAGCCATATTTTTCCGTTCAGGGGATCGAGACCAATGCAGTCCGCCCAGGAGGAAGAGCCCGAAGAGAGCTCGATCACCGGGGAGAGAAGCGCATCGAAAAGCGTCGGATCGAAACTTCCCTCCGGGAAAGCCGAAAGAGCCGCCTTGGTATAAATTTTCTTCCCCAGGCTGCACTCGTTGCCGTCCACAGGCAGCTTCACGTCCTCGATGTCGTTCAGACGCAGACTCGGAGCCCTGACGTAAAGCCGCATCTGCGTCAGTCCGTCGTTGAGAATATCGTCGCTGCATATCACTATCGAGCCAGAAGCGCCCTGATAGCCGGGAATCATCGAAAAACTATTCGGGAAGAAAGTATATATGTCCAACCGGGAGTCCGCCGGCAGGCTCTGCGAAGAATACGCCTCATAGTCCTGATACGGATACAGGGCGGAGCCGTCTGAAGAGACGAGACAGACCGGGAAGGAGGAAGAGAGGGAATTGTCCGTCTTCCACTGACGGTTGCAGGAATGCCGGACGGACGAACCTATGGTGCAGTCGTCCTGGTCTGCGGTATAATAAATGGTCTTCCCCTCGAAGCCGGAGAAACTCAGAGTGCGGTGCTGGGCGATATAGAAATCATCGAAGATGCTCCCCGATGCCGTGACGCTTATGTCCTCCCCCGTCTTGATGACAGCCCCAAGTTGCCTGTCTCCGGGATAGAGGCGGAGACTTATGGGGATGCTGCGCCCGCTGACAAAAAGAGAAGGGTCTTCCACCGAAAAAGTGAAGCGCCCATCCTGATATGAGACGGCTATCCCCAGCTCTGACAAGGACTTGCGCGCCGGCTCGTCGGACTCGCCGTGAGTCGCGGACCAGAAGTCGGAAGTCCAGGCCATATCCCCTATGTGCGCCGGCTC
>CAVGYS010000039.1:0-5567 GCA_963633505.1 Oscillibacter sp. MSJ-31 | reverse complement strand
CCGTGGAAGTGATTCTGTTGACCCCGTCGCCGAGAGTGAGATTGAGGTCGAGGACGGCAGGCCTGTTTTTCCGGACGACAGCCACCTGTCCGTCCGGAAGCCTGCCGGCGAGTTCTCCCGACAGGAAGAACTCGCGCCTGTCCGACAGGCCCTCGACCTCCAGCTTCCAGTCCGGGCTGAACACCGACTCGAAACGGAAACCGAGGCCCACCTTGAAGCTCATGTTGCGCTCTATGTCGAAATCCCCGACGGCATCCTTGCCGAGGAAGAAGCGGTACACGGTCTTTCCGCTGAAGCCCGTCTCCCCTCCGAGATTCCCCTCGAACTCCACGAAAGAGAGCCTGTCCGCCAGCCCTGTCCCGGGATATGCAGCCTCAACCTCTTCCCTGTCCTTGCGGTCCGGATCATCATTGGAAGGGAGCAGCACCCCCTGGCGGTTCTCCGGCACGTAATACACGTATTCGCCCTTGACGGCATTGGCCATCGTCACGTCGCAGTCCCCCACGTCCAGCACGTCTGCGGCCGATTCGGCCTTGGAGCCGCCTGCGGAGAACGGAGAAAGGCGGCAGTTAACCTGCCTGATGCGGAGAGTTTCGTTGACAAAATTCCCCAAAGCCTCGCCTGCAAGACCGCTGTGGTCTATCTCCACGGTCAGCCGCGCGAAAAGGCGGCGCATCCTTATCTGCACGCCCCCGCCGCCGGGGGAAACGCCCTTTTTCTCCCAGCAGAGAGGGATTCCGTACTTGGCCACGTCCGCAAAGCGCTCCCTACGGAAGCCGTCCGAGACGGAGCCCCCGTCAAGCCTGTAGCTCATCGACTCCACCTCACTTTCCATCAGGGGAAAAACCGGTGTCCGCTTCCTCCCGTCCGCACAGACCTCCCAAAGGTTGCCCAACAGATAGAAATCATAAGTTCTCCCGGCCGGAAGCTCCAGCTTGACCTCGCCGCCAAGATCATCGGCGGAGATGCTCACTTCAGAGTCCAGCATCCCGCTGGCGGCATCATATACGGCCAGAATGGCACCGCTGAAAAGCTCCTCGACCCCGTCCCCAAGGGACGAACGCGTGGAAGGCCACTCTTCCCGCCCTATCTCAAGCGTCACGGCCTTGGTCTCCTCGCTTCCCTGCTCATCAAAGCGCACCAGCCCCGGAAGCTCCGGTTCACAGGCGGCGAGCGAGAGTCCGGCAACGATGCAGGCAACCTTCAAGGCCCTTGTCATATTGTTGTTTATCATATCTTTATGTCATTAAAATCATTCTCGGCTTCCCAATCCTGAATGCAAATGGAGATTTCTGCGCTGGCATAATCCACCGTCACGCTGACATCCTTAAGGTCTTCAAGCGACCAGTCATATCCCGCCTCGCGGAGTTTTGTCCCCACGTCGATGACAAACGGCTCACCTCCAAGCACAGACCCCGCAAAAACCTCGAGCAGAATCACTCCTCCCCCACCCTGCCTTGGCAGGAGCAGAGAGCAGCTGCCGTCAAGCTCCCGCTGCGCCTCGGCGCAGAACCCTCCCTTCAGAGGCTGTCTGCCATAGAGATCTATGCCGCAGTATTCGGCCTTGACCCTGAAGGAGCAGGAAGACCTGTCTCCTACTGAGAGGCCCTTCTCCACAATCTTCAGAGTGCAATATTGTTTGTGGGGCCGCGCCCTGACGATATATGAATCACCACCGCAGAAGAACTTCTCGCTATAAAGCCAGATAGGATCGGACTCGAAGCCATACGGGGTCAGCAGGGAGTCTCCCCGCACCTGCATCCTATCGAGGCCGGCGACAAGCGAGGTCCTGTTCGTCCTCCGTTCCAGGCTCGCGACATAGGCCTCGTCCTCATACTCAAAAAGGAGGATATCCTCCCTGCTCACGAGGCGATCCGAACTGAAAGAGAGCGTGGCGGCGGAAAATCCGGCACGCAGGAAATCCTCGACAAGCACGGTGGTGTAGCAAGGGCAGTCGGCCCTGTCCTCCCTGACCGAACAGGCCGTCAAGGCCTGAACGGAAAGGGAAAGACAGAGAGCGACGCCCAGAAGACTGCCGGTCCGCATAAGAATCATATCGTTTCGGTGTACGAAGTCCCGTCCTCCCAGGATTCCACATAGATGGATCCGCTGACAGCGCCGAATTCCACAGGCGTGTTCGGATCTTTCGAGCCGGGGCGCCGGATCGTAAGGTTCACCTTGTAGCGCTTATTCGCCTCAAGACCCGTTGAATCCTTTTTGTTATAGAGAGTTATCGGATAATAAAAGACCTGTTCGCTGTCAGGGTCGTTCACGTCGAACTTGTAGCCGGCCTCAACGACAAGGCAGGTCGCGCGCGGACACCACACTGTCTGCGTGGACGGAGCGCATTCATTCGGGAAAGAGTAGAACCAATGCTTGTTATCGTAGGTATTGCCATGTTCCAGAGCACGGTTGACATCATCATAAATCAGCGTGGATTTGTTCGGATCTGCCATCTCCGGGGCATACCAGTCCTGGCTTGAAAGGGAAGACGCGCTGAGCCCGGAGTCGAAACGCACCCTTGCCGGAACGTTGATAAGATAGACACTCTTGATTCTGAACGCTCCGGATTTGCGATAAGCGGGGGCGAGCATATCGTTCTTGACGCTTTCCAGCAATATGTTGGCGCAGAACCTTTTCACGGTGACGCTGTGCGTCTGCGCCCCTGAGACAAGGTTGGCGGTGGTGCTCCCGAACATGAAGAGCTTCTCTTTCCCGCCATCATTGAGAGTTATGGTATTCGAAAGCAGGTCTTTCCTGGTGAGCACGGTCCCGTTGGCAGTGTAATCGACATGACCGTTGACCACGACGTAAATTTCCCGGCTTCCGACGGTGCACTCGAGCGCCGGCACGGAATAAGGACGGGTAGAAGAGGCGTCAAAACCAATCGGAGAATCGAATCCCACCGATTTGCAGGCGTCAAGGATTCCATCTTCCTTGCCACCTTTGCGGAAAACGAAGATCTGGACGTTCTGGATCTTGAATTCACTGAATTCACCCTGATATGTGGCACGGGTATGCTCCCCTTCGCCCAGATTCAGAGAAAGCGAACATTTTTCTCCGTCCAGCGGAGATTCGGAGCCTGGAGACGGGGATTTGGAGCATCCGAGCAGTGAGAGAGCCGCAACAACGGCCAATGAAATGGTTGTCAAGTTTTTCATCTTTTGAAAATTTTTAGTTGGTTTGGTTTGTTTCTTTATGTAAATCGTATTTTCGTATGAGTGCCGAAATCTCGGGATCGAGATTGCCGCGATGCACCATCGACGGGTCCTGACCGCAGGCTCTCAGATAACATTCCACGGCATCCCGCTCCCGACCCTGCCTCGAATGGATTATGGAGAGCATGTAGTTGACCCTGGCATCCGGAGTGCATTTTTCCAAAATGGCGAGGGCGGCGGCGTTGCGGTCCAGAGCGAGACAGGCCACGGCCATATTGTAGTCCTGGTACGGAGAGAGCAGCTGCGCGGCAGTCCGGTAATCGTGATCCACAAGGGCCTGAACCCCACGCATATAGCTACTGTCTATCATCGTCGTGTGGACCGTATCTTTCTGCATCCCCTTCCTGTGGAGGCAGAACTTGAAGTTGACGGTGCGCAACGCCGGATAGAGCCTGTCCCGTATCCGGGGATAGAAGCCTCTCTTCTTGAGCCCCAACTCCCGCTCATCGGGATCCCGAATGCTCGAAAGAGCAAAATATGACTTCCTCTCCGCGGCGGACAGAACCGTATCCATCTCCACCAGCCTGTCAAGCTCCAGCCAGTTCTCTCCGCCGCTTCTTGAGAGGAAGCGGATGTCCCTGCGCGGCCCGGAAGACTCTTTCATACCCGACTCCTCAAAACCTTCCCCCACGTTTATGAACAAGCCCTGCTCCCTTCGCAGGGAATCCTTTACATATTCCACATATCTTGAAAAATATTCCGACACGCTTCCCGCCCTCCTGTACGAAAGGGCGGCATTGTCACGGAACCTCCCCTCCGGCGAGGCCGACGCGACGATCACGATGGAGTCGATTTCGAAAGTCTCGTCCTCCAGAAGACGGCGCAGACGCCCCTTTATGGCCCCTATCTCCGCTCCGTTGCCCTCCAGAGTCTCGTCAATCTCGCTCCGTCCCGTAGCGAAAGCGATACGGCTGACTGCATTGTCCTGCACGTTGCGGGATATGACTTTCGTAAGGTACCTCGGGCTCGAATCCGCGAAACTGCTGACTGAACTGATATAGAAAGTGAGCGGCGGAGACTGCGGCACTACGTAGAGCCGTCTGTCGGATTCGAATATCTCTCCGGACAGACACACTCCCACCTTGCGCAGGGACGGTCTCGTCTTGATACGCTGCACGTATTCGTATATGAACTCCCCTTCCTCTCCGCGCAGCACGGTATCCAGCCGGACTCCTTCGCTCACGATCGGAGACTTCACGTAGCGGCGCCACATCTTCCCGCGTCTCGATTCGAGCCTGCGGTTGCGCCAGACGAGGAAACCATTGGTATAGTGCTCCATAGCCTGCCTTTCGGACACCCCGTAGGCGCTCTGGAAAGTCTCGTCGGAGACAAAGCTGCTGTCGCTGCGGAAGGCATAGAGCTGCGGAATGTTGCGCTCCAGAAACACCTCCAGACTCCTAAGATCGATGAGCTTGAGACTGTCGGAGACAATCCGGTCAAGGAAACGCTGATACTGCTGATAGCCGCGCAGCTGCGCCTTGCGATACTTCGCTCCCGTGACAATCACGTCATCCAGATCCACCGTGTCGGAGAGTATTCTCATCTCCGGGAAGAGCCTCAGCTGCCATTCGGAGTCCGTCAGCATCTGTGGCACCACGACCTGAAAGGCAATATCGACAAAGCCGTTGCGCTCGGCCACGTTACGGAAGCGGGCGGTCACCGTGGCGGCCTCCAGCTGCTCGGTCGCGACCATCTCGCCGCTCGCGGAATCCCTGACGGCCTTCATGATGAAAACTTCCCGTCCGTCCAGATCCGTGACCTTGAGAGTATCGTTGACGTGTTCCATTCCAGACAACACTTCCGTGTCAAATGCCGTTTCCTTCTCCGCCGGCAGCCTTATCGCAGCGGCAAGCGCCCCGTTTCTCACCTCGGCCAACTTCCTCGAAGAGGCGCATCCCAGACACAGGAGAGCCGGCAGGAGAAGGGATACGGCAAAAGAGCTACATTTCATACTGAAGAGATTCCTCCCCATCGAGGATGACCAGCCTGCTGGCGACGATATCGGCGGAGGTCCGCTCCACGCCGTCGTTCCCCACATATTTCTGATACCGCAGGCGGCCCTGCACATAGAGCCTGGTCCCCTTGGAGATCTTGTCCAGGTCGCGAATGTTGCGTCCCTCGCGGGCGATGATGCTGTGCCAGCTGGTGTCAATCGTGGCTGAGCCGTCCTTGTCCTTGTAGGCGAAGTTCGTGGCCAGAGTCAGGCGCGCCACCATGTTGTCCGAAAAAGTCTGAAGTCTGATGCTTCCCACGGTCCCCCGCAGTTCGATTCTGTTCAATTGTTCCATAAAAAGTTTTTCAATTCAAGTTCGGGAGCAAGGCCGCGCGGTCCTCGTCCCACGGCAAAGG
>CAVGYS010000038.1:0-9629 GCA_963633505.1 Oscillibacter sp. MSJ-31 | reverse complement strand
ATTCTCGGCTGCCTCCTCAGAAGGGGCGTGCAGGTGACAAGGGTTCCGTGGGACTACGACTTCAACACTCTCGACTATGACGGGCTCTTCATCTCCAACGGGCCTGGCAATCCGGAGCTCTGCGCCAAGGCGGTGGAGCATATCCGCAAGGCCTACGAGGGCGACAAGCCGATTTTCGGCATCTGCATGGGCAATCAGCTGATGTCCCTCGCAGCAGGCGCGAGGACGTTCAAGCTCAAGTACGGCCATCGCAGCCACAATCAGCCGGTGAGGATGAACGGCACGGAACGCTGCTTCATCACCTCCCAGAACCACGGATTCGCCGTGGACGAAAGCACGCTCGGAGCGGATTGGGAGCCGTATTTCACCAACATGAACGACGGCACCAACGAGGGCATACGCCACCGCAGCAAGCCGTTCTTCTCCGCCCAGTTCCACCCGGAGGCCTCCAGCGGCCCGGTGGACACGGAGTTCCTTTTCGATGAATTCATATCCAGGTTGTAATGATTGACAGAAGAATAAAGAAAGTGCTGGTGCTCGGATCCGGAGCACTCAAGATAGGCGAGGCCGGAGAGTTCGACTACAGCGGCTCCCAGGCCCTCAAGGCCCTCGGGGAAGAGGGCATAAAGACGGTTCTCATCAACCCCAACATCGCCACGGTGCAGACCTCCGAGGGAGTGGCCGACAAGATTTATTTCCTCCCCGTGACCCCGCACTTCGTGGAGAAGGTCATAGAGAAGGAGAAGCCTCAGGGAATCCTCCTGTCATTCGGAGGCCAGACGGCCCTCAACTGCGGAGTGAAACTCTACCGCAAGGGAGTCTTCGACAAATACGGAATCAAGGTGCTCGGAACCCCGGTGCAGGCTATCATCGACACGGAGGACAGGGAGCTTTTCGTAGAGAAGCTCGACCAGATAGGGGTCAAGACAATCCGCTCGCACGCCGCAGAGAACATAGAGGAGGCCCGCGCCGCGGCCGCGGCCGTCGGATATCCGGTGATTTTGCGCGCAGCCTACGCTCTCGGTGGCCTGGGTTCGGGCTTCTGCGAGAACGAAGACGAGCTCAACGTCGTGGCGGCCAAGGCGTTCTCCTTCTCCCCGCAGGTCCTGGTGGAGAAGTCCCTGCGCGGATGGAAGGAGATAGAATATGAAGTCGTGCGCGACAGCTACGACAACTGCGTCACCATCTGCAACATGGAGAACTTCGACCCGCTCGGCATCCATACCGGCGAGAGCATCGTAGTGGCTCCGTCGCAGACCCTCTCCAACGAGGAGTTCCATTTCCTGCGCAAGACGGCCATAGACATCGTGCGCCACATCGGGATTGTCGGGGAGTGCAACGTCCAGTACGCCTTCAGCCCGGACGGAGAGGACTACCGCGTCATCGAGGTCAACGCCCGTCTCAGCCGTTCTTCCGCCCTCGCGTCCAAGGCCACTGGCTACCCTCTGGCCTTCATCGCGGCCAAGCTCGGACTCGGCTACGGACTCTTCGAGCTCAACAACGCAGTCACCAAGACCACTCCGGCCTTCTTCGAGCCGGCTCTGGACTACGTGGTCTGCAAGATTCCGCGCTGGGACCTCGCCAAATTCAAGGGGGTTTCCCGCGAAATCGGCTCCAGCATGAAGAGCGTCGGAGAAGTGATGGCGATAGGCCGCAACTTCGAGGAGGCCATACAGAAAGGCCTCAGAATGATCGGTCAGGGAGCCAACGGCTTCGTCTGCAACAAGCCCTACAACGCCTCCGACCTCGACTACGCCCTCAAGAACCCGACCGACACCCGCATCTTCGCGATAGCCGCCGCGCTCGAGCACGGCTACAGCGTGGACAGAATCCACGAGCTCACCAAGATAGACCGCTGGTTCCTCGACAAGCTGGAGAACATCGAAACGACCTACCGCGAGCTGGAAGGTTGCAAGGGACTGGACGAAGTAAGCTCCCGACTCCTCAAGAAAGCCAAGTGCCAGGGATTCTCCGACATCCAGATAGGCCGCGTGTTCGGCATTCCGGAAAGCGAGGTGCGCGAGCGCAGAAAGGCTGAGAACCTCAGGCCTTCGGTCAAGCAGATAGACACCCTCGCGGCGGAGTTCCCGTCCGACACCAACTATCTCTATCTCACCTACAACGGCAGCGCCGACGACGTCAGCTTCAGCGAGAATTCCCGCTCGGTGGTCGTCCTCGGTTCGGGAGCCTACCGCATCGGAAGCAGCGTGGAGTTCGACTGGTGCGGGGTGAACGCCCTCCAGACCCTGCGCAAACGCGGTTACAGGGCCATAATGATCAACTACAACCCTGAAACCGTCTCCACCGACTACGACAGCTGCGACCGCCTCTATTTCGACGAGCTCAGCTACGAGACGGTGATGGAGATATGCACGCTGGAGAAGCCTATGGGCGTGATAGTCAGCGTGGGAGGCCAGATACCGAACAACCTTGCCCTGCCTCTGATGAAAAGCGGGGTCAGGATTCTCGGAACTTCGGCCACCGACATCGACCGCGCGGAAGACCGCAACAAGTTCTCCCAGATCGTGGACAAGCTCGGCATCGACCAGCCGCGCTGGAGGGAGCTGACCACCAAGGAGGACATCGACAGCTTCATCGCGGAAGTGGGCTTCCCGGTGCTCGTGCGCCCGTCGTACGTGCTCTCCGGAGCGGCGATGAACGTGTGCTACAGCTATGAGGATCTCAAGATCTGCCTCGACATGGCGGTGGAGGTATCGGAAGAGCACCCTGTCGTCATCAGCTCGTTCATGCAGCGCTGCAAGGAGCTTGAATGCGATGCGGTGGCGGACAACGGAAGGGTGATAGCCTCGGCCATCTCGGAGCACATCGAATTCGCCGGCGTGCACTCCGGAGACGCGACCATCCAGTTCCCGCCTCAGAAAATCTACGGCATCACGGCCGCAAGGATCCGCAAGACCACGGCCGCCATCGCCGCCGAGCTGCACATCACCGGACCGTTCAACATCCAGTTCCTCGCCACGGACAACTACATCAAGGTCATCGAGTGCAACCTCCGGGCCTCCAGGAGTTTCCCATTCGTGTCCAAAGTACTCAAGATCAACTTCATAGAACTGGCGACCCGCTGCATGCTCGGAGAACATCCGGTGCCGGTGGGGATAGATCCGTTCGAGCTGGAGTACGTCGGGGTGAAGTGCTCCCAGTTCTCGTTCTCCCGTCTCAACGAGGCGGATCCGGTGCTGGGAGTGGACATGTCATCCACGGGCGAGGTAGGCTGCATCGGGGACAATCTTGACGATGCGCTGCTGAAGGCCATGCTCTCGGTAGGACACCATGTTCCGCAGAAAGCGGTGCTGATATCTTCCGGCAACGCCCGTCAGAAGGCCGACATCCTCCCGGCCTGCCAGATGCTCGGAGAGAGAGGAATCGAGATCTATGCCACCGAGGGCACCTGCCGCTATCTCAACGAGAACGGGGTGAAGGCCAAGCTGGCCCTGCGCCCGGACGAGACCTCCACGGAGGGGCATCCGTCGGCGATCGACCTCATCAGAGACCACGTCGTGGAACTTGTGATAAACATCCCGAAGAACTACACCCGAGGCGAGCTGAGCAACGGATACCGAATGCGCCGCGCAGCCATCGACTTCAACGTTCCGCTGATTACCAACTCCCGACTCGCGACGGCCTTCATCAGGGCGTTCTGTGCGGAGCCGCTGGAGAGGATCAGCATCAAGGGTTGGGACGAATACTAGAGTCGAGGATTTCTATCGTCACGGGGCTGAACCCGCGACCTTCCAGCTTCTCATGCAGCGCCTCGCGCACCCGTTCGGCTTCTCCGCCCACGGATACGCGGGCGCTGAGGGCTGTCTGGTTGATGCTGACCGCCCAGATGTGCAGCTGCTCGACGTCCTCCACTCCCTCGCAGCCGCTGATGAGGGCCTTCACTTCATCGTAGTCCACCCCGCGCGGCACGCCGTCTATTATCATCCTCACGCTCTCCGCGAGAAGACGAGCGCTGTTGTACAGAATCACGGCCGCTATGACCAGGCTCACCAGAGGGTCGATGGCATATCTGCCGGTCGCGCTGATGACTATCCCGGAAACGACCACCCCGACGGAGAGCAGGGAGTCGGTCGCCATGTGAAGGAAGGCCCCACGGGTGTTGATGTCCCCCTTCTGGTGGCGCATCATCAGAAGGGCGCTTGTCCCGCTGACCAGAATCCCGGCGGCGGCGGTCCAGGAAACGGCCGCCCCGTTGACCGGAGAGGGGTTGCAGAGCTTGTCGATGCTCTCGCAGACGATCACGCACACGGCCCCCACGAGCAGGAGGGCGTTCAGCAGGGAGATCAGCACCGAGGCCTTGCGATAGCCGTAGGTGTAGCGGCTGCTCGGCCTGCTGGCGGCAAGCTTGAAGGCGAGCAGGGCTATCAGCAGGGAGAAGACGTCTATCATCTTGTGCCCGGCATCGGAAAGCAGCCCGGCGGAGTTGCTATATACTCCGGCGAGGGCCTCGAAAATCACAAAACCGAAATTGAGCGCTATAGCGACGTAATAGACCACGTTCAGCGAAGCGACGGAGTGAATGTGGTGCGTGTGTGGACGATGTTCCATATCGGGCGCAAATATACGCCAAAAAAGTATTAAATTTGCGTCCTTAAATCAAAGATACACAATGTTCGACAATCTATCAGACAGACTGGAAAGGTCTTTCAAGATACTCAAGGGAGAAGGCAAGATCACGGAAGTCAACGTGGCCGAGACCATCAAGGAAATCAGGCGCGCGCTTCTGGATGCCGACGTGTCATACAAGGTGGCCAAGGAATTCTGCGACAAGGTCAAGGCCAAGGCGATGGGCGCCAACGTCCTCACGGCCGTCAAGCCGCAGCAGATGATGGTCAAGATCGTCCACGACGAACTTGCGGACTTCATGGGTTCCGAGCACAGCGAAATCAACGTCAAGGGCTCCCCCGCCGTCATCCTCGTGGCCGGCCTCAACGGTTCCGGAAAGACGACCTTCTGCGGCAAGCTCGCCCTTCGGCTCAAGAGCAAGAAGGGGGTCAAGGTGCTGCTCGCAGCCTGCGACACCTTCCGTCCCGCCGCCATCACCCAGCTCCAGACGCTCGGAGAGCAGGTGGGAGTTCCGGTGTATAGCGAAGAGGGGGAGAAAGACCCCGTCAAGGTGGCAAGGGACGCCGTGGCCAAGGCCAGGCAGGAAGGCTACGGCATCGTGATAGTGGATACCGCCGGACGGCTCATCGTGGACAAGGAGCTGATGGACGAAATCTCCACCCTCCACAAGGCCCTGAACCCGAGCGAGACTCTCTTCGTCGTCGATGCGATGACGGGACAGGATGCCGTGGAATCTGCCAAGGCGTTCAACGAGGCCATCGACTACGACGGAGTGGTGCTCAGCAAGATGGACGGCGACACCAGAGGAGGCGCGGCGCTCTCCGTAAGAGCCGTCACCGGCAAGCCGATCAAGTTCGTCAGCCTCGGTGAAAAGATGGAGGCCCTCGACATATTCTACCCGGCCCGAGTGGCGGACCGCATCCTCGGGATGGGCGACGTGGTCTCCCTCGTGGAGAAGGCGCAGGAGCAGTTCGACGAGAAGCAGGCCCGGGCGCTCAAAAAGAAAATCGCCCACAACCAGTTCACCCTCACGGACTTCTACAACCAGCTCAAGCAGGTTCAGAAGATGGGCAACATGAAAGACCTGATGGGGATGCTCCCGGGGATGGACAAGGCCCTCAAGGACGTGGACATTCCGGAGGACGCCTTCAAATCCACCGAAGCCATCATCCAGTCCATGACCCCGTACGAGAAGGAGCATCCGGAGTGCCTCAACGGCTCACGGCGGAACCGTATAGCCAAAGGCTCTGGAACCACCCTTGCGGACGTCAACAAGCTGCTCAAGCAGTTCGAGCAGAGCCGCAAGATGATGAAGATGGCGGTTGACGGGACCCTCCAGCAGAGGCTCAGAAGTCTCCGAAAATAAGCTTCATATCGGCGTCCATCAGCTTGGACGCCTTTTTCTCCGGCACGAAGCGCCACTCCCCGATTACGGAAGGGTCGCCAACGAGTGCCGGAGTTATTTTTTCGTGCGAGGAGATGAACTCATAAATCATGTCCCTGATTTCGGGATAGCGGGCCACGACCCGGCTCTCGGCCTCCTCCTTACTCAGACCCGCCCCCTTCAGGAGAATGTCCCCGCCACCGTTGGCACGGTACGAAGTCATCGCCACGTTGTACCAGCCATCCCCGTTGAACGCGGCTCCGCCGGCAGTCGAGATGATTTTCACTCTCTCCCCGAAAGGCTTGGTCACGTCCACCGTATAGACAAGTCCCGCAGCTGAGTCGAAGTTGTACGAACGCTTCACGAACGACCATCTCCGGGCTCCAGTCCGCTCATCCGCCCTGTCCACGATGCGGAGCACGTGCTTTCCCGGAGTCTGTATCCACGCATCATAGGAGTACTCCAGGTAATTCTTTATCTCTGAGCCCTTCAGCTTCAGAACAAAGAGCTGATTCTCATACGGATAGATGGTGAACATGTCGTTATAGACCACGTCCCCCTCCTTGACCGAGCCGTCGAATGTCAGAGGGGCGGCGAAGGAGATCTGAGCCTCCGGGACGGATATCTGCACCGTGTGCACCAGATTGACGTAGTCCGACATCCCCCTGTATGCGTCCCGGGTTCGGAGCTCCATACAGATGTGCCCTACCTTTCTGTTGGTGAACGCCTTGACATCCTCGTACTCGGAGGAGAACGCCTCCCGCATCCTTCTGTCCGCCGCGCGTCCGCTCATCTTGACCACTTCCCAGTCAACCGTCCTTGACTCTCCAGCAAGAGTGATGACGGCATGTCCGACGTTGCCGGCCCTGGCTCCCCCGTTGAGCAGCACGCAGCCGTCTCCAGTCTCCACATAAGGCCTATGGTCGTGGGCGCAGACAAGCACGTCCACCCCCTTCAGGCTCCGTAGCAGGTCAAGTCCCTGACTCTCAAGTATCGAGCCGTCTCCGCTCCCGGTTCCGGAATGCACCGCCACCACAACGGCATCCGGGTTCTCGGCTGCCCTTACTTCGTCCACGCACTCCTGCACGTACGGCATGAGGGAGACGAAGTTCATCCCCCTCCACACGGGTTCGGAGAGCCAGGCCTTCATATTCGGGTTGGTGAAACCGAGCAGGGCCACTTTCATCCCTCCCCTCTCGAAGATTTTCCAAAGCGGGAAATACGGCTTGCCGTCCGAGAGCCGCAGCGCGTTGCCCCCGAGCCAGGGAATCCCGGCCTGAAGCAGCTGCGAAGCCACCCTGTCATAGACGTCGTGCCCGGTCTCGACGTCGTGATTGCCCACAACCACGGCATCGTAGCCCATATACTGCGCGATACGAGGGTAGAGGTGAGGTACGTCCTTGCGCACGTAGTTGAAATAATATGCCGCATTGTCCCCCTGCAGGCAGTCGCCCGCATCCAGAAAGAGGACGTTCTGCTCCCCGACGGCGGAGCGGAGGCTGTCCACATAGCTCTTGACCGACATCAGGCTCGACCTGTCCCCCTGTCCTTCGACGTACGGACGGTCGAACCAGGCTCCGTGCACGTCTCCAGTGGTGACAATGTGAAGCGTCCGCTCCTGCGCGCACAGGGAGGAAGAGACAAAAAGTACGGCCGCAGCCGAAAGTATCAGTTTCAGACAAGTTTTCATAAGATTCGATTTATACGGCAAATTTAGTATTTTTGCCGCTGCTTATGAAATTCAGGACAGAGATACTCGTCCCGCATTCCGGGATTGAACTGGGACTGGAAGACAGGACGCTCCTGCTCGGCAGCTGTTTCTCGGACAACGTCGGAGAGCGTCTCGCCGGCGCAGGATTCGACGTGCTGCGCAATCCCTTCGGCACCCTGTACAACCCCGCCTCGATAGCTTCGGCCGTGCGCAGGCTCGACTGCGGAGAGCCGTTCACGGAACGGGACTGCGTCCCGATGGGCGCCGGGGCCGGGCTGGTGTGCAGTTTCGAACACCACACTTCGTTCGCGAGGGAGAGCGTGCAGGATTTCCTGGACAACGCCAACGCCAGCCTGAAGCAGAGCCGGGAGTTCTGGAACTCCTGCACCCATGTCATCATCACCCTCGGCACGGCCTTCGTCTGGAAATCCCTGGATAGGATCGGGCTGGCGGTGTCGAACTGCCTCAAACGCCCCGCAAGGGAGTTCAGCCAGGAACTGCTCTCCGTGCAGGAATGCACTTCTCTGCTTCGGGGAGTAGTCAGCGCGCACCCGGACAAGAAGTTCATATTCACCGTCTCCCCGATAAGGCACCTTTCCAACGGAGCGCACGGGAACAGCCTGTCCAAGTCCACCCTCCATCTTGCCGTGGATTCCGTCCTGGCGGAAGCGGACAACGCCGGATATTTCCCCGCCTACGAGCTGATGATGGACGATCTGAGAGACTACCGCTTCTGGGCCAAGGACATGATTCACCCGTCAGAGGCCGCCATAGACTATATTTGGGAGAAGTTCATCGAGGCTCACGTCCCCGGGGAAGAGCTTGCCGGGCTCAGGGCGAACGAAAAGTCCAGCCTCCGATCCCGGCATAAGCAAATCTTGCATCAAGAGTAATAGCGCGTCTATCTCGTTCTGACCGTTCCCGCCCCATTGATCTTTTTGGAGAGGTTCTGCACCCTCAGTTCAGTCAAGTCCACGTCTCCGGCTCCGTGCACCTCGATGTCGGCGCTTTCGGCCCTGCCAGCAAAAGTGCAGTCTCCGGCTCCGTTGACCTTTACGGCAAGACTGTCGCAGTCGAGGTCCTCGATTTCAATATCCCCGGCCCCGCGCACGCTGACGTTCACCTTCGGGGCCCTGATTCCGTCCGCCTCAAAATCTGCGGTACCGTTGATATCGACAAAGAACTCCGGCGCCACTATCCGGCCCTCCAGATCCACGTCCGAGACTCCCCTGACCTTGATCCCCTCAAGCGACGGCGCGCTGATGCTGACTTCCACCGTTTTGGCGTTTCTGATGGAGGCCTTGCCCGGGATGGAGATGTCAAGACAGCCGTCGGAGTCCACAGCCATCGCGAGGGCATCGACGAAGTTCGCCGCCGCGTACACGCTCACGCTCTTCTGCCCGACCCTGAATTTCACGTTACAAGGTATGTTGACGTCTATGGACTTGAAGTCATCAACTTCGAAGCTCCTGGTGACAAGGCTGTCTGACGCCACCAGGACAGCGCCCGGGTCGTAGCCTCCGCTTACGCCAACGAACTTGCAGGAAGTGCAGGCGGCGGCCGCCACTGCGAGCATAACGCCCGTTCTTAAGAATCTGTTCATTTTATGTAATCTTTTAGTTGTATTCCGAGAAGGTTGGCCCTGTTTCTGAACGCCGGCAGTTCCTCTTCGATGAATTTGCGGCGCTCGGCCATCTTGATGACGTCCACGGCATCGCCCGCGATGAAGAAGCCGATCCCCCGCTGGTTGAAAATCACTCCCTTGGAGGACAGCAGCTCGTAAGAACGCGCCACCGTGTTGGGATTGACCCCTATCCTGGCACCCCATTCCCTGACGGAGGGGATGCGGTCGGAAGCCTTCAGCTCCCCGGACAGGATGCGCTCGCAGATATTGTCGGCTATTTGGAGATATATGGGCCTGTTGCTGTCAAATTCCATTTTCAATGC
>CAVGYS010000037.1:8470-9649 GCA_963633505.1 Oscillibacter sp. MSJ-31 | reverse complement strand
ACCCGGCCCTGATGAAGACCTTCGACAAGCTCGGCATACCTCTTCACGAGAGGGAGACCCTCGCCGGTGTGAAGCCGCGCGCCGACGTGGCGGTGGATGCCGTGTTCGATTCTGTGAGCGTCACGACCACGTTCCGCAAGGCCTTGGCCGACAAGGGGATAATATTCTGCTCTTTCTCCGAGGCCGTAAGGGAGCATCCCGATCTGGTGCGAAGGTATCTCGCGACGGTGGTTCCTCCAGGGGACAATTTCTACGCCGCGCTCAACTCGGCGGTGTTCTCCGACGGGTCGTTCTGTTACGTGCCCAAGGGGGTCAAGTGTCCGATGGAGCTTTCGAGCTATTTCCGCATCAACGCCCTCGGGACGGGGCAGTTCGAGAGGACGCTCATCATCGCCGACGAGGGTTCGCAGCTGAGCTATATGGAAGGTTGCACTGCCCCTATGCGGGACGAACACCAGCTGCATGCGGCCGTGGTGGAGATAATAGTGGAGAAAGACGCCGACGTCAAGTACAGTACCGTGCAGAACTGGTATCCGGGAGACGCCCAGGGGCGAGGGGGAATCCTCAACCTCGTCACCAAGAGGGGGTTGTGCAGGGGAGAAGGGTCCCATTTGAGCTGGACGCAGGTGGAGACCGGGTCCGCCGTGACGTGGAAATACCCGAGCACCATCCTCAAGGGGGACAACTCCTCGTCGGAATTCTACAGCGTGGCGATGACCAATCACTTCCAGCAGGCCGACACCGGCACGAAGATGATACATCTCGGGCGCAACACCCGCAGCCGCATCGTCTCCAAGGGCATCTCCGCAGGCAACAGCGAGAACAGCTACCGCGGACTGGTGCACATCGCGCCCGGGGCCGCCGATTCGAGGAATTACTCTCAATGCGATTCACTTCTGATAGGAAGTTCGTGCGGAGCGCATACGTTCCCGGTGATACGCAACCAGAGCCCGTCCTCCATCGTCGAGCACGAGGCCACGACCTCCAAGATAAGCGACGACCAAATGTTCTACTGCACGCAGAGGGGGATAAGCCCCGAGGACGCTGTCGGGCTCATTGTCGGGGGATATGCAAAGGAAGTTCTCTCCCGGCTGCCGATGGAGTTCGCCGTCGAGGCTCAGAAACTCCTCTCCGTTTCACTTGAAGGAGCGATAGGATAGTATATGGAGTGGCTGAATT
>CAVGYS010000037.1:4136-8460 GCA_963633505.1 Oscillibacter sp. MSJ-31 | reverse complement strand
GGCTACGTGTATTCCGTGTTGCTCTTCCTGATGTTTTGGAACAAAAATCTCTACGCCAACCTGCTCCTTCAGCCGATATCGTTGGGAATCAACGTCCTCGGCCATTATCGCTGGACGCATCCGCGAAGCGGGGAACAGAGTTCCAAGGACGACAAGGCCCTGAAAGTCGGGATGCTCAGCTGGACTCAGCGTCTGGTCGTGGTGCTTTCCGTCCTCGCTCTCGCAGGGGTGTGGGGCTGGGTCATCAGTCTCCTGGGCAACGTGGTGTTCCCCGGGAAAATATCGTCCGACCCGATTCCGTATCTGGACGCCTGCGTGACCGTGCTGATTCTTGCGGCCCAGCTGCTATCGGCCCTCAAGAAATGTGACTGCTGGATTGCCTGGCTTCTTGTCAACGTCTTCCAGATGATAATGCACGTCTCGGTGGGGCACGTGTTCATGCCGATAGTCTGCGGCCTGTATCTTGCCAACGGCATCTGGTCGCTCGTCTCGTGGCGCAGGCTCTATGAGCGGAAAGCATAGAGAGAGAAAATAATCGTACATTTGTAAAATTATGTCTGACAATATACTTCTTGAAATAAAAGACCTGCATGCCGGGGTGGAGGGAAAGGAAATCCTCAAGGGGGTTGACCTCACGATCCGCAGCGGGGAGGTTCATGCCGTGATGGGCCCGAACGGGGCGGGCAAGAGCACTCTCGGGGCAGTGCTGGCAGGACGTCCGGACTTCAAGGTGACCGGCGGTTCCGTGCTCTTCCGTGGCAGGGACCTGTTTACAATGAGCCCGGAGGAGCGCTCCTGGGCCGGAATTTTCCTGAGTTTCCAATACCCGGTGGAGATACCCGGCGTGAGCATCACCAATTTCATGAAGGCGGCGGTCAACGCGCGCCGCAAGGCTCAGGGCTTGCCTGATCTCAAGCCGGCGGAATTCCTGTCCCTGCTCCGCGAGAAGATGAACTTCGTCAAGATGAAGCCGGAGTTCGCCCGCCGCGAGGTCAACGTGGGATTTTCCGGCGGAGAGAAGAAGCGCAACGAGATATTCCAGATGGCGATGCTCTCTCCTGTGCTCGGCATACTCGACGAGACCGATTCCGGGCTGGACGTCGATGCGCTCCGCACCGTGGCCGACGGCGTGAACGCCCTGAGGACAGCGGAAAATTCATATATAGTCATCACCCATTACCATCGGCTGCTCGAATACATAGTGCCGGATGTCGTGCACGTCCTCAAGGACGGACGCATCGTCAAGACGGCCGGCAAGGAACTGGTGGACAAGATTGAAAACGAAGGCTACGAGAGCATCAATGGATAAGGTCGTTGTAATAGGCAGGGACGAGCTTCCGGACGTGGTGCGTCTGGGCTCCGGAGAGTCGCTCCATCTGACGCTGCTCTCTCTCCCGGGCACGTCGGCAGACCTGTCGCTGGAAGTGGATATCGACGGTGAAGGCTGCGAGGTGGACATTGCCGGGGCGTATCTGTGCAGGGATGACGAGAGGGTGTCGGTAGCCCTCACCGTCCGCCACAGTTGCGGCGGCAGCACCTCCCGGCAGAACTTCAGGGGCATCGTAGGCGGGGACTCGCGAGCGGTGTTCGACGGAATGATATACGTGGCCCGGGGTGCGCAGAAGACGAAGGCATATCAGGAGAACCATACCATACTGCTGTCGGGAAAGGCGAGGGTGGAGTCGAGTCCTCAACTTGAAATCTATGCCGACGACGTGGAGTGCTCGCACGGCTGCACGTCGGGTTTTCTGAATGGTGAAGAACAGTTCTACATGCGTTCAAGGGGCATTCCGGAAGAAGAGGCGCGCCGACTTCAGATGATCGCGTTTCTCGCCCCGGTGCTCTCCCGGTTGCCGGAAGCTCTCGCGCAAGAAGTCTATGACAGTATATCCTGACGTCAAGATAAATCTGGGCCTCAATGTCCTTCGCCGCCGTCCGGACGGATATCACGACCTTGAGACGCTTTTCGTCCCGTATCGCGGCATCTACGACAGGATTGACATAGAACCTGCCGGAAGCCTTTCTTTCGAGATTGTCGGTGGGGACTGGGAGCCTCTGACGGATCTTTCGTGGAGGGCCTATCGTCTGCTCGCCGAAGAGTTCGGCCTGCCGCCTGTGCGGATGGTCCTGCACAAGTCTTCCCCGGTAGGGGCCGGTCTGGGAGGGGGTTCCGCCGATGCGGCATTTACTCTGAGGGCACTCAACGAGATGTTCTCTCTCGGCCTTGACGAGGCGGCTCTCGCCCGTCGCGCCGCAAGTCTTGGCTCGGACTGTGCGTTCTTCATTTATGACCGTCCGATGTTCGGGGAGGGCAGGGGAGAAGTGCTGTCCCCCTATGAAATCGACCTCTCCGCCTATGAAATCAGGGTCGAAATCCCCAATGGGGTGAAAGTGAGCACCAAAGAGGCATACTTCGGACTTGATCTCAGCCGTTCCCGAGAGCGGGTGCCGCTGCGCGAAGCTCTTTCCCGTCCTGTCGGAGAGTGGAAGGAATGCGTCCGCAACGACTTTGAGCCGTCGGTATTCGCGGCGCATCCGCAGATCGCCTCTCTCAAGGAGAAGTTCTATTCCGAGGGGGCCGTCTATGCCTCGATGTCGGGATCCGGCTCGGCGGTGTTCGGTCTTTTCAGAAAAATCAGTACATTGGAGGGCTAAATCAAAACAACTTCTGAACTTATCGATATGCAAACCAACCAGTATTACAAGAATGCCGCTCTCTCAAGGCTTAGGGGCAACTGGTCGCCGATGCTCGTGGCGACAATCGTGTTTGTCTTCGTGACGCTGATATGTTCGAGCGGCAACCTCATCGGGGCTTCCGAGAGCGGGATGTCGCTGCCTGTCGGCAACATACTTGCGACGTCGGGGGCCGGCATATTCCTCAGCGTGTTCGTGCTCGGCCCGCTCAATGTCGGATATGCCAATTCCGTACTGCTCATGTATCAGACTGGAAACACCGATGCGACTCGCAATCTCTGGGATTGCGCCACCTATAACTACGTCCACAAGATGCTGGGCTATCTTTGCATGTCCGTCAAGATCATACTCTGGTGTCTGCTCTTCTTCATCCCGGGAGTCGTGATGAGTTTCGCCTATGCGATGACTCCGTACATCCTCCACGAGCGTCCGGAACTCTCTCCGTGGGAGGCGAGCACCCGCAGCCGCGAGATGATGCGTGGGCACAAATTTGACCTTTTCTATCTGTGTCTCAGCTTTATAGGGTGGTTTATCCTTGCCATTTTCACTTTTGGGATAGGCTTCATCTGGCTGATTCCTTATATGCAGATGAGCATCGCCGCCTTCTATGAGGATCTCAAGGCGGAGACGACCATAGTACTCGGCTGACGATGCCTCCGAAAGCGGCGGGATTGTCGGCTGGCAGCAGGAGAATCGCCAAGAACACTCTCCTGCTGTACTTCCGTATGCTGCTGCTGATACTGATCGGCCTTTTCACCTCGCGCGTCGTGCTGGATGCGCTGGGGGTTGAGGACTATGGCGTATATAATGCTGTCGGAGGGGCGGTCGCGCTCTTCACCTTCATCTCCGCTTCCATCTCCTCGGCCATCAGCCGTTTCATCGCGGTGGAGCTGGGGCGGGACGACCGGGAGAAGCTCCGCCTAGTCTTCTGCGCCGGGATACTGATTCAACTGGTGCTGTCGGTGCTGGTGGTGCTGCTGGCCGAGACTTTGGGGATGTGGTTCCTGCGCGAGAAAATGGTGATTCCTCCCGGCAGGGAACAGGCTGCGGCGCTGGTGCTGCACTGCTCTCTGGGTGCGCTGGTGTTCAATCTCATCTCAGTGCCGTACAACGCCACGATCATCGCTCACGAACGGATGTCGGCATTCGCGCTGCTGAGCCTTGCCGAGGCTGGACTCAAGCTCCTGGTGGCGCTGCTTCTGTACGTGTCGGTGTTTGACAAACTTGAGACTTACGCCGTCCTGATGCTCGCGGTCGCCGTCATCATACGCTCTTCATATTCAATATATTGTCGGCGGTATTTCGCCGAGGCACGGGGGAGATTTGTGGCGGACTGGCCGCTCGTGCGGGAGATGTCCGGCTTCGCCGGATGGAGCTTTTTCGGGACGAGCGCCTATGTATTCAATACGCAGGGCGTCAATCTGGTGGTGAATCTCTTTTTCGGGGTGGCGCTCAATGCCGCAAGGGGCGTGGCGTCCCAGGTGGAGGGGATCGCGAGGCAGTTCGTCTCCAACTTTCTCACCGCCCTCAATCCGCAAATCACCAAATCCTGGGCATCGGGGGAGCGGGAATACAGCTTTGAGCTCGTACGGAAGGGCGCGAAGTACTCCTATCTGGTGATATTGGCGTT
>CAVGYS010000037.1:2147-4126 GCA_963633505.1 Oscillibacter sp. MSJ-31 | reverse complement strand
CTTTGAGGCGGAGGCGGTTCTCGGGCTGTGGCTTGTGGAAGTGCCGCCGATGGCCGCGTCGTTCGTCAGGCTCTCGCTCATCGGACTTCTCGTGGATTTGACCGGCAACTCGCTGCTGACTTTGGTTCTTGCCGCGGGGAAGGTGCGCGGATATTATCTTGTGACCGGGCTGGTCTCGTACCTCTGCCTTCCGCTGGTGTGGCTCTCTTTCAAGATTGGCGCTCCTGCTATCTGGGCTTACCTGGTATTCATAATCATATATTTCATCGTCCTGGTGCTGAGGCTCTTTATCGTCCGCTCCAAGACGGGATTCCCGCTTGGGAAGTTCTTCCGGGCCGTGGCCATCCCTCTTGCAGCGGTGAGCGGAGTTTCGCTTGTGCTTCCGTGCCTGGCGCACTGCCTTCTGCCTTCCGGCTTCTGGAGGGTTCTGGCGGTATGCCTTGCGGCCTGGGGCTCCATGGCGGTGACGGTGTTTGCGTTTGCGCTCACTCCGGGAGAACGCGCTTTTGTCACGAGAAAACTCGGGCGCGCGCATTTCCCTGACCGGATTGCCGTCGAGGATGCATATTTCGAGGCTATGGGCCGCCTTCCGGACCTTTCCAATCCTCGCCGCTATACGGAGAAGCTCCAGTGGCAGAAGCTCCATGACCACAATCCCGAGTATCACGCCCTCGTTGACAAGGCGGAGGTGAAGTCCCGCGTCGCGGCTCTGATTGGCGAGGAGTACGTGATACCGACGCTTGGCGTATGGGAGCGGGCGGGGGATATCGACTGGGACTCCCTGCCGGGGCAGTTCGTGCTCAAGTGCACGCACGACAGCGGGAGCACGCTCGTCTGCACCGACAAGAGCACGTTTGACAGAGAGGCCGCCTGCCGCCGATTGGACGAGGCCTGCCGCCGCCGATATTGGCTGCGCGACAGGGAGTGGGCGTATAAGGGAGTGCGTCCGAGAATCATCGCGGAGAAATATATGGGGGAGAATATCAGAGACTATAAGTTCTTCTGTTTCAACGGTGAACCGAAGCTGATGTTCGTGGCTTCGGACAGGGCTTCAGGGGCGGAGGAGACCAAGTTCGACTTTTTCGATATGGACTGGAACCGTCTCGACATACGCAACGGACATCCGAATTCTGCCGTTCCGCCTTCGCGCCCGGAGCATTTCGAGCAGATGCGGGAGCTCGCCGCAGTGCTCTCGCGGGGCATGATGCAGGTGCGCATCGACTTCTATGAAATCGACGGACAGGTGTATTTCGGGGAATATACTTTCTATCACTGGAGAGGACTCGTGCCGTTCGATCCGGACGAGGCGGACCAGAGGATCGGAGAATTGTTCAAAATAAGATGAAGATGGTAGTATATACTTGTATCATAGGTGGATACGACGAGCTCCTGCAACCTCTCCGCCCAGCTCCGGACTTCGATTTCGTGTGCTTTGTCGGGAAGGGGGAGAAGACGTCAGGGAGAATCGGGGTGTGGCAAATCCGCGAGTTCGACTGCGACGCCACTGATCGGGGCCTAAAGTCCCGCTACCCCAAGATGCACCCGCATGTGCTACTGCCGGATTACGACGCATCGCTCTGGATAGACGGCAACGTCGAGGTTCTCGATGACAGCCTGTGGAGTGCGGTGCGCCTTAAGGAAGCGTCCGGAGTGAAGTACAGCGGCGTGGCGCATCCCAGCCGGGGTGACGTGTTCCAGGAAGCGAGGATGTGCTACAACATGCATTATATTTCGGCCTTCCGCCTGCTGTGGGTGTGGGCGTGGCAATATCTCCATGGGATGAGGCGGGGAAGCGGGCTGATGGAGAACAATATCATCTTCCGCCGTCACAACGAGCCGGACATCGTTTCCATGGACGAGATGTGGTGGAGGTGTCTTGGGCGCATCGCCCGGCGCGACCAGCTTTCGCTGATGCCGTGTCTTCGGCGCTGCGGGATAGCTCCCGATTATCTTCTGCCGGATTCGCGGAACAGCCGCAA
>CAVGYS010000037.1:0-2137 GCA_963633505.1 Oscillibacter sp. MSJ-31 | reverse complement strand
CCTCAAAGTAGCGTGTCTACCATTTCACCACATCCGCATAGACGAAGCTCAATGTCTTTCACAGACTTTGGGACTGCAAAATTAGGCATTATCGGGACAATTCCAAAATTTTAAAAACAAATATTCCTCTTTTCAATGAATTTTTTCGGATTGTCAGCAAAAATGGCTACCTTCGCACCCGTTATCCACGTGATGGATAGCACAGGTATTTCATTAACAAATTAAAACAGATTCACAATGGCTGTTAAAATTCGTTTGCAGCGCCACGGTAAGAAGAATTTCGCATTCTTTCACATTGTAGTGGCAGATTCACATTCTCCGCGTGACGGTCGTTTCATCGAGCAGATCGGCTCTTACAACCCCAACACCAATCCTGCGACCATCGTTCTCAATTCAGAGCGTGCCCTTGCATGGATCAACGTAGGTGCGGTTCCGACTCTCACCGCCCGCCGCATCCTTTCTTATGAAGGAGTGCTTCTCCGTCACCATCTTGACGGCGGCGTGGCCAAGGGCGCTTTGACCCAGGCCGAGGCCGACAAGAAGTGGAATGACTGGAAGGCTCAGCGCGACGCCAAGATCGAGGCCAAGAAGAGCGCTCTGAAAAACAGCGACATCGAGGCCAAGAAGGCTGCCAAGGCTGAAGAAGTCAAGGTGAACGAGGCACGTGCCGAGGCTCTCCGCAAGAAGGCCGAGGAGCTTGCCGCAAAGCAGGCCGCAGAGGCTGCCGAGGCAGCACAGGCAGAGGCTCCTGCAGAGGAGGCCGCCGCTGAAGCTCCCGCCGAGGCATAATGCTCAGGCTTGCGAAGATTCTCAAATCCAACGGCACCGATGGCGGTCTTCTGATAGGACTCCTTGACATCGATGCTGACGAGGTTGACCTCAAGGAACCGGTGTTCATCGTTTTCGATGGACTTCCGGTTCCTTTCTTCATCTCCGACATCCAGGCGAAAGGCTCCTCCAGGGCCATCGTGCATCTTGGCGACGTGACTTCCCTCGAAGACGCCGAGGAGATGGTCGGGAGGGAGATTCTCGTCGAGGGGGAGAACGACGTGCAGGAAGGGGAGGACATCGTCGGCTGGACGGTGCTGGACAAGGGCCGTAGAGTGGGCGAAGTGAGCGGAATCGAGCCTATTCCGGGCAATTTCTGCATCTATGTGGGCGAGGCTCTCATCCCGCTGCACGAGGATTTTATCATCTCCGCCGACCCGAAGACGCGGACTCTGGATCTGGATTTGCCGGAGGGTCTATTATGAGATCGGCGGATCCTGCTTTTGCCGTGGGCTCCGGGCCGGAGGTCAGCGTCGTGATAGTCTGCATGAACAGGCTCGACAATCTCGGTCCGTGTCTAAAGAGCTTTCGCGAGCATACTTCCGTCCCTTTTGAGGCGCTTGTCGTGGCCTATATGTTCTCGGAGGAGAACCTCTCCCGGGCCCGCGCCGACTTCCCTTGGGTGCAGTTTATAGAGAGCAATGAGGTCCGGGGCTTTTCCGAAAACAACAATCTCGCCCTGCGCAGGGCCAAAGGCAGATATTGTTTCGTCCTGAACGACGACACGGAGCTTCGCGAGGATGTCATCGGGGCTCTCGTGGAGGACTTCGCGCGGCTCCCGGAGAGCGCCGCCATCGTTACCCCGAGGCTTGTCAATGCCGATTGTTCTCTACAGCTATGCGGACGTCCGCCGTATCCGGCGCGGTATTATGTGCTTCAGCAGTGGCACCTGCACAGGGAGCTGAAGGACGACACGGCGGGGAAAAGGCCTCTCTGGGGAGAGGTGTATGAGACTTCCAATATCTGCGGGGCCGCAATTTTGATAAAGACGGACGTGTTCCGGGAACTTGGCTGGCTGGACGAGCGATATTTCTTCACGCCGGAGGACATCGCCCTCTCCGCGCTCGCCCGCCGCAGAGGATACGGCGTGTATGTGGATGCCGCGGTGGCGGTGGTGCACAAGTGGCGCACCACCGCCGGCAGGCTCTCGCCTGCCGTACGGCCTGCGGCCGTCCGCGGCTCCCTGCTCTTCTTCAGCGGCGGCTCTTCGCTGAAATATCTCGCCCTCGCGCTTGGAGTCTGGCCGGCGGAATTCTGCAAATATGTAAAGGCTGCGCTGCGCTGCCGTCTTCACCCTACGGAGGAGAAC
>CAVGYS010000036.1:0-9921 GCA_963633505.1 Oscillibacter sp. MSJ-31 | reverse complement strand
ACACCGCCCTCGACCGGATGGCCGACGGGGAGGACAACGAAAGTGAAGTCGGGAAAATAGCCCTGCTCCTCAAGCAGGCCGGCATAACGACGGAATACCGCAGGGTCACCGTAGCCGCCAAGCAACGCGCAGCCACGGCGGGCAACCCGGCCGCGGCCATCGAGCTTTCGGACGGCACGATTCTGAGCGCGGAGACTTCAGACCTGCTCGGCCCTTGTTCCGCGATGCTTCTCAAGGCACTCAAGCATCTTGCAGGAATCGACAACGACGTCAAACTCATCCCCGGGCGTCTGATCGAGCCTATCCAGAAGACGAAAGTGACCTTCCTGCACGGCAAGAATCCGCGCCTGCACACCGACGAGGTGCTGATCGCGCTCTCGGTGCTGAGTCCGGACGACGAGAACTGCCGCAAGGCTCTGGACATGCTCCCGATGCTCAACGGCTGTCAGGTTCATTCGACGGTCCTGCTGAGCGACATAGACAAGAAGGTGTTCAAGAAGCTCGGCGTAGACCTCACTTGCGAACCTGTTCACGAGAGCTCTCACTGAGCCGGGCCGCCGTATTCTGCGGAGCCGCCTTGCTCTTGTTGACGAAGCCCACTCCGGCGAATATGAGAATCATGGCCGTCACCTTCTGCCAGGTCAGAACGTCCATCCCGATGATTATGCTGACTACGGTGGCGATCATCGGCTGGAGGTAGGTGTACATGCTGATGACCGTAGGGCGTATTCTCTTCTGTCCCACCGGGATGAGAAAATAGGCGACGAACGTCGCGAATATCACCAGGAAGGCTATCTCCCTCGCCACGGCCGGCGTTACGGCGGAGAAGTCCGTCGCGGACAGTCCGCAGGCGGCGAACGGGAGCGAAATCAGCAGGGAGAAAAGAAACATCCACTTCATGAACGTCACCACGCTGTAGCGCGAGATGAGAGGACGGAAGATTCCCAGATAGGCACCGAAGCTCAGTCCGTTCATCAGCATCAGCACGATGCCAAGGGGCTGCGTCTGGTCGATGCCGTTATGGCTCGATACGGAGTTGAAAATCAGCATCAGCACCCCGACCAGACTGAGGAAGACTCCTCCCGCCTTCTTGACGGTTATCGGCTCCTTGAGGAAGATGGCCGCGAAAAACATCGTGAAAATCGGAGGCAGCGAACCGAGCACCGAAAGGTCTATCGAGGTGGTCATCGTCGTCGCCACAAGGAAAGAGAACTGAGGGACGAAGAGTCCCAGCACCGAGGCCAGCGCCGCCTTCATGATGTCCCCAACGGCCATTTTTTCTTTAGGGAGGAAAAGGGACAGCAGCCAGAACAGCGCCGAAGCCCCGATCGCCCTTATCGTGAAGAGCACGGACGGAGATATGGCATGAGAGTTGGCTATGTCCTTGCAGAAGATGATGTTGAATCCGAATATCGTGTACGCGGTGGCCACTGCGAGATGGCCGACAAGTTTGCTTTTGTCCATCATTGCTTTACGTCCATTGAAAAGCCGTTCAAATCCTATTCAGCTTCCGAATCCGGACCTTTCCGGAATCCGCCGCAAAATTAGACATAATTTCAAGTTTCTCAAAATTTTCAGAAATTCTTTTACCCCGGTCGCGCCGGCGGTAATTCTTGCAAATCCTAAAATCAAAACTTAAATTTGCAAAAATGATATGATTGCACGAGACTTGACCAGTAAGGCACTATCCCTCTCCAGACAATACCCCTTCGTGGTGATAACAGGCCCGAGACAATCAGGAAAAAAGACTTTGGCCAAAGCCGCATTCCCGGACTACAAAAAAGTATCGCTTGAAGACATCGACATTCGGGAATTCGCCAGTCTGGTAATCTCGGACTTTATCAAGAATGACTTCAACAATGGAATATAGAGCCGGGAGTGTCATTCTGGAGGGACAGCACAGGCAATGAAGTTGACCTTATCCACAGGAGCGGAGACGTTCAACGAATCCTTTCTAAAAGGCCTCAAGTTCTGGTCAAAACTCTCCGGAGCAGACGCGTCCAAACTTCATATAATCTACGGCGGAGCCACGCCTATGCGAAGATCCGAAGCCTCCGTGGAGACCTTCTGACAGGTTGTCAACCCTTCTTCGCGCGGGCGCGGCGGGAAAGTTCCGCCTGGAAGGCCCGGGCGTTTGCGTTGTGCTCGCCCAGGGTGCGGGCGAAGACATGCCTGCCGGAGAAGTCCGGACTGGCGCAGAAGTAGAAGTTCCCCTTGCCCCGCTCTCCCCCGAAATCCGGATTCAGCACCGCCTCGAGCGCGGCACGGGTAGGAACGCATATAGGCCCCGGGGGGAGCCCCGGATGGCGGTAGGTATTATAGGGAGAATCCACCTCAAGATGCTTGTGCAGAATCCGTTGCGGCTTATAATCGAAGCAGAAGGCGACGGTCGGATCGGCCTGTAGCGGCATCCCCGTTTTAAGACGATTCAGATAGACTCCGGCGATGAGCGGCATCTCCGGCTCATAGTTGGACTCCGCCTTGACGATGGAGGCGAGAATCGACACCTCCTCCCTGGACAGGCCGAGAGCGGAAGCCTTGGCATCGTTCTGCGAAGTCCAGAACCTGTCGTACGCCTCCTTCATCTTGTCAAGCACGTCGGTCATCGAAGCCGTCCAATAAATCTCGTAGGTCGCCGGCACGAGCAGGGAGAAGACGTTCTTCGAGGTGAAGCCGTAGCGGGAGAGAAGTGTGTCGGAATCGAGCGCCTGCCTTACCGATGCCGAATCGAGAAGCAGCTGACTGCTTATCTTCGAGGCGATATTGCCCCTGATGCGGAGGTTCCCCGAAAGCGTCAGGCGGACGGGAGTCTGCCAGCCGTTATTGAGCATACGCGCCACATAGACGCTGGAGTTGTCCGGGCTGATCGTGTAGTGCCCGGGACTCAAATGTTTCTCCACCTCCTTGGCCTTGAAGCTGCGTTCAAGGCTGCCCTTGTCCCTGACCCCGGCCCTTTGGGCGATGAGTTCAAGCGCCTCGGAAGCGGAGGTTTCGGGATAGACGCATATCTCCGCCGTGCGGGTGAAATTGGGCATGCGGTTGTCCCTGTACCAGGTCCAGCCGAACCAGACGCAGAGCAGCAGGACCGACAGGAACAGAAGTTTCACCAAAGACTTTCCCATCACTTCTTCCGGAGAATTATGGTATCCCCTTCTTCAAGACTGCGCCCGATAAGCACCGGATTCATCCTCTGGAGAGCGGCCAGCCTGATGCCGAAGCGCTGAGAAATCTCCCAGAGCGTCTCCCCGTCCGAGCCAACCACGTACCTGCTCACCCCGGACTGAGCCTGAGGCTTCTTGCGGGCAAGATACACCTTTGCTCCAGGGTCGAGAGAGCTCTCCTCGGAAAGGTCGTTGAATTTCAGGATTTCCCTGAGAAACAGACCGTTGGAGGAAGCGATCGAACGCCAGCTCTCCCCTTCCGTCGCATAGACGAAAGGAATCCCGTTCTGCTCATAGACCTTCCTCCCCAGAGAGAATCGGACCGACTCACGGTATTTGCGGTCGATAGTCTGAGGCGTGACCTGAACCGGAGCCTCGACCTCCAGAGGCGGGGTCACGCTCACCTTTATGCCCTTGTCATACTCGTATAGACGGTAATCCTCTATGATGGTGATGAGTTTCTGCGCATACGAGGGGTCGGTGGCATAGCCGGCCTTCTTCAGCCCCCGGGCCCAGCCCTTGTAGTCCGTGCTCTTGAGCTCAAAGAGAGACTTGTAGCGGTCCTTGCCGCGCAGGAAATCCGAATGGTCGCGGAACGAAGTCTCGGCACTCGGATAGACGCGGAAGCACTCGCCGGGAGCGTTGTCGTCGTACGCCATCCGCTTGCCGGTCCAGTCGTTGTGGCACTTGATGCCGAAGTGGTTGTTGCCCTTGAGAGCGAGAGCGGACATCCCGGCATTGGATTCCAGCAGGCCCTGGGCGAGAGTGATGCTGGCGGGAACTCCGGTTCGCTCCATCTCGCTGACCGCGATGGAGGAATACTTCTCAATATATGCAAGGCGGGGATTCTTCTCGACCCCGAGAGCGAGGAATGCCGCCAGAAGAATAATGGCAAATCGTTTCATCGGCCGCTAAGATACGAAGAATTGCTATATTTCGATGATGTCACCATCCCGCGCGGCGACCGTATTCGGGAAAATGTCCGTGCACTCCCTAAGATACGCATCGAAATCCACGATTCGGGAAGAATAGTGCCCCACTATGAGCCTTCCTGCCCCGGCCTGCAGGGCGCAGCGCGCCGCCTGCTCCGTCGTGGAATGGAAGCGAAAAGCCGCCTTGTCCGCCATCTCCCTCTGATAGGTGGCCTCGTGATAGAGGCAGTCCACCCCCTTCACCCATTCCGGCAGGGCCTCGAAAGGGGCCGTGTCCGAGCAGTAGGCGTAGGACTTCGGGACGATGGAAGGATCCGCAGCGGCGGCTATCCTCCCCTTGGGAGTCAGGACCTCGTCAAAGCGATAGCCGTAGCATTCAATCCTGTGATTGAGCGGGAAAGCACTGACTCTCACCGATTTCGACTCGTGAACCAGCTGCGGTTCGCTACACTTCACGGCTGTGAAAGCAATGGGGAAAGAGCCTTCAGTGCCGAAAAAAGACTCGTAGAACTTGATTACGGAGCCGAGAGCCTGCGGGCCATATACGTACAGGGGGGCCGTCCTCCCATACATCGCCATGGAGTTCAGCAGGCCGAAGATCCCGAAGACGTGATCCCCGTGAATATGCGAGATGAATATCGCCTCGACCTTGGTGAAAGAGACGTGCATGCGCCGCATCTGGCACTGCGCCCCCTCGCCGCAGTCAATGAGAAACAAGCGCCCGTGCACGATGAGTGCCTGAGCGCTTGGATTCCTATCAGAAATGGGCATGGCCGAAGCCGTGCCCATTATCTTCAGTGTAAAGTTCATATCAGAGGATTACTCGCTTTTCTCGAGCTTCTCCTTGAGTGCGGCCAGAGCGTCGATGTCGCCGAGAGTGGCTCTCTCAACGTTGGCGTTGACTTTCTTGACAGCCTTCTTGGTGTTCTCAGCCTCGGTTGCAGCGGCCTTCTCCTTGACCTCGGCGTAGGTGCGCAGGTGAGAGAGGAGGATGCGGCGGGTTGAGCGGCGAAGCTCAATCACCTTGAACGGCAGAGTCTCCCCTGCTACGGCCTGCTTGCCGTCTTCCTTGACGAGTTCACGGCTGAACGCGAAGCCCTCGGCCTTGCCGTCGAGCGTGATGTTCGCGCCCTTGTCGGTCAGGGAAGCCACGGTGCCCTCGACTACGGAACCTACCGGGTACTTGGACTCGATCTCGTCCCAAGGGTTAGGGGTAAGTTGCTTCATGCCCAGAGAAAGCTTGTGGTTGGCCTCGTCGAAGTCGAGAATCTGCACGTCGATGCTGTCTCCCGGAGAAACCACTTCTGAAGGATGCTTAATCTTGTTCCAGCTGAGGTCGCTGATGTGCACGAGACCTTCTACGCCGTCCTCAAGCTCGGCGAACACGCCGAAGTTGGTGATATTGCGGACAATCGCCTTGTGCTTGCTGCCCACAGGATATTTCTCGCGGATGCTCTCCCAAGGATTAGGGGTGAGCTGCTTGAGTCCGAGGGAAATCTTGCGTGCCTCGCGGTCGATGGAGAGAATCTGAGCCTCAACCTCGTCGCCCGCCTTGAGGAACTCCTGTGCGGAGTGGAGACGAGGAGACCAGGACATCTCGGAAACGTGTACGAGACCCTCGACACCCGGCTCGATCTCGACGAATGCGCCGTAATCGGCGATGAGGATCACCTTGCCCTTGACCTTGTCACCGACCTTGAGGTCAGGATTGAGGTTGTCCCAAGGATGCGGAGTGAGCTGCTTGAGTCCGAGAGCGATGCGCTTCTGCTGCTCGTTGAAGTCGAGAACGACGACCTTGATCTTCTCATCGAGGGAAACGACTTCCTCAGGATGGTTGACACGGCCCCAGGAGAGGTCGGTGATATGGATGAGACCGTCGACACCGCCGAGGTCCACGAATACGCCGTAGTTGGTGATGTTCTTGACGATACCCTCGAGAATCTGGCCTTTCTCCAGCTTACCGATGAGCTCTGCCCTCTTCTGCTCCTGCTCCGCCTCGAGAAGCGCCTTGTGGGATACCACCACGTTGCGGAACTCCTGGTTGATCTTGACGATCTTGCAGTCGATGTTCTGGTTGACGAACTGGTCGTAGTCACGGATAGGCTTGATGTCGATCTGGGAGCCAGGGAGGAACGCCTCGATTCCGAACACGTCCACGATCATACCGCCCTTGGTGCGTGTCTTGACGAAGCCCTTGACGATCTCGTCGTTCTCGAACGCCTCGTTGATTCTGTCCCAGGACTTGAGGGTGCGGGCCTTGCGGTGAGAGAGCACGAGCTGGCCTTTCTTGTCCTCTGCGGACTCGACATAGACCTCGACCTTGTCGCCCACCTTGATATCAGGATTGTAGCGGAACTCCGACACAGGGATGACTCCCTCGCTCTTGCCGCCGATGGTGATGACTACCTCACGCTTGTTGAGTCCGGTCACCTCTCCCTCGACGACTTCGTTCTCCACCACCTTGGAGAGAGTCTTGCCGTATGCTTCATCGATGGCCTTGCGGTCAGTGTCGCCATAGACGTCACCGCCCTCAAAGGCATCCCAATCGAAGTCCTCGGGCTTTACGGAAGCATTGAGCACAGTGCTCTTCTTCTCCGGCTTTGGAGCTTCTTCCTTGACGGTTTCCACCGCTTTGTTTTCAATTTCACTCATTTTTGTAAGAAAAACAAACTATTAGTTGAACTTTATGTAACATGCTCTCCCGGGCACGCCCGGAAACGAAGCGCGCAAAGGTAACAAAAAAATCTGATAATCAAAGCATTTTCTTGCGTTTGAAAACATACCACACCGCGAGCACGAGCACGACCATCAGCAGGAGTATGAACAGCCACGCGAGAGGGCTGGCGGACAACGGCAGGGCCACGTTCATCCCGTAGAAACTCGCCACCAGCGTGGCAGGCATCAGCAGCAGGGAGACAAAGGTGAAGGTCTTCATTATGCGGTTCTGGTCAAGATTGATGATTCCGACCACGGTATCCTGCATATACTCGAGCCTCTCGAAGGTGAAGGTGATGTGATTTATGAGCGAGGCGATGTCCTGGAGGATGATGCCGAGATCCTGGCGGAAATCCGGATCCTTGGGGCAGAGGCGGCTCTTGAGCACGTTGGAGATGAGCCTCTGCTTGTCCACTATGTTCTCGCGGACGTTCATCGCATTCTGCTGCAACTGATTGATGTCCAGCAGAAACCTCTCGTTGATATCCTCCATCTGGTTGATGCGCCGGCTGAAGCGCGACACGTCCTTGGAGATCAGCTCGACGATGTCGGCATCCAGATCGACTCTCCTGTCCATGATGGACAGAAATACGGAGAAGCCGTCCGGGAACTGCTCCGGAAGGGCCTGGACCTTAAGTTGGAGAGTATCCAGAGATCTGAGGGATATGTCTCTGACAGTGATGAGAAAACCGCCCGCTATGATGAAGGACACCGGGTCCATCAGCATCTGGTCGTCCGCAGGAGAGAGGAAGTTGGTGTTGGCGAAGATAATGCCGTCCTCTTCCGAAAAACGGGATGAACTTTCGATTTCCTCCACCTCGGCCCGGCTCTGAATTTCGGCGCCGATATACGCCTCGACAGCCCTCTTCTGATCTCCTGACGGTTGCAGAAGATCTATCCAGAGGACAGCATCCTTGCCGATGGCAGCAAGCTCCGTTTCAGATTGGCAAAATTCAATCTTGCCGCCCTGTCTGTAGAAAATCTTGATCATAAGCTTTCCGGTTTTGGGGTTCGGCGTCCACGTCACGGAGAAGCGGGCGCGCAAATATAGGAATATTTTGACAAAATGCCTATATTCGCAGCCCTCTACCGGACAAAGGAAATGGGAATACTCGAATCAATACTCACAGCCGTCTCGCTATGCGCGGACTGCTTCGCCGTGGCTCTATGCTCCAGCGTGACACTCAAGAAGATAGACTGGAAAGACGCAGGCAAGGTAGCTCTTGCGTTCGCCCTCATCCAGACCGCACTCCTGCTCGCCGGATGGCTGTTCGGCAGCCTCTTCGCCGGGATGGTGCGCACGGTTTCCCACGTCATAGGCTGCGCCCTGCTGCTCTACGTCGGAGGCTCTATGCTGCTTGAAGGCATACGCGGAGGAGGAGAGGAGCGCAACCTCAACGGAATGAAAAACATAATCATAGGAGGCGTAGCCACGAGCATCGACGCCCTCGCCATAGGAGTGGCGCAATCGATGGGAGAAGCCGGCAAGGGCGGCACCATCGTGCCACTCGCGGTATCGGTCGCGGCAGTGACCATGATTTCGGTGATCGCCGGAATTCTGGGCGGCAGGGCGATAGGGCGGAAATGCGGCAGCGTGGCGGAAATCGCCGGAGGCCTCGTCCTGATCGGAATCGGAATCAGTTTCTTGTTCTGAGAAGCTGTTTATTCCGTTCAAGTCAAGCGACCCGGATCGGGCAAATCAAGGTTTAAAAAGCTGGCGGTTGAGAATCGACCGGCCGAGCGTCAGCGAATCGGCGTACTCGAGGTCGGTTCCGAAGCCCAGGCCGCGTGCGAGAGTGGAGACCTTGACTCCGAGAGTCTCGATCTGACGGTAGATATAAAATGAGGTGGTCTCCCCTTCCACGTCGCCGCTCAGGGCGAATATGACTTCCACGGGCCCCTCCGCCGCCTTGAGCCTCTCCACGAGCTGGCGGATGTTCAGATCGGATGGCCCTACCCCACCCATCGGGGATATGATGCCCCCGAGCACATGATAGACCCCCCGATATTGCCCCGTCTCTTCGATACTCATCACGTCCCGGACGCTCTCCACCACGCAGATGGTGCCGTGGTCGCGCGTCTTGTCCGCGCAGATGCAGCAGGTATCGGTATCGGAAATCATCATGCAGGTGCTGCAATAGTGCACGTCGTCGGCAAGACGCTCGATTGCGGATGCGAAACGGTGGATATTCTCCGAAGGCTGGCGCAGCAGGTGCAGGGCCAAGCGCAAAGCGCTGCGGGAGCCGACCCCCGGAAGGGAGCTGATGGCTTCCACAGCGTCTTTCAGCAACTTGGATGGATAACGGTCAGTCAACTATCTGGCTTTTCCGTTGGAACCGAGCACGTTCACGATCTTGTGGACGTACATCTTCTTCATCTCCTCACGGGCCGGCTTGAGGTACTGGCGAGGATCGAAATGCTCCGGATGCTCGGCGAAATGCTCACGGATGGCGGCGGTCATCGCAAGACGTGAGTCGGAATCGATGTTGATCTTGCATACGGCGCTCTTCGCGGCCTTGCGGAGCTGCTCTTCCGGAATACCTACGGCATCAGGGAGCTTGCCGCCGAACTTGTTGATGGTGTCCACATACTCCTGAGGCACTGAAGATGAACCGTGGAGCACGATAGGGAAGCCCGGGAGCTTCTTCTCGATGGCCTTGAGCACGTCGAATGCGAGCGGCGGAGGTACGAGACGGCCGGTCTGCGGGTCGCGGGTGCACTGCTCCGGCTTGAACTTGTATGCGCCGTGAGAGGTGCCGATGGAGATGGCGAGAGAGTCGCATCCGGTCTTCTTCACGAAGTCGATGACCTCCTCCGGCTTGGTGTAGTGAGACTCCTCTGAAGAGACCTCCTCCTCAACGCCTGCGAGCACGCCGAGCTCCGCCTCGACGGTGACGTCATACTTGTGGGCGTACTTCACTACCTTCTTGGTCAGGGCCACGTTCTCATCGTAAGGGAGTGCGGAGCCGTCGATCATGACTGAAGAGAAACCGAAGTCGACGCAACTCTTGCAGAGTTCGTAGCTGTCACCGTGATCAAGATGAAGCACGATCTGAGGCTTTTTCCAGCCGAGTTCCTTGGCATATTCCACGGCTCCCTGCGCCATATAGCGG
>CAVGYS010000035.1:9181-9933 GCA_963633505.1 Oscillibacter sp. MSJ-31 | reverse complement strand
TCGACACGCTCAAGGCGGCGGGCGGCCTGCACCGCTTCGAGAGCTGGGATCGCCCTATCCTCACCGACAGCGGCGGATTTCAGGTTTTTTCGCTCACGCAGATCCGCAAGCTTACCCCGGAGGGCTGCACTTTCAGAAGCCATATAGACGGCTCGAAGCACAGCTTCACCCCGGAGAACAACGTCGATACCCAGCGCATCATCGGTGCGGACATAATGATGGCCCTCGATGAATGCTGCCCGGGGGACGCGGATCGCGGATATGCCCGCAAGAGCCTGGACCTCACCAAGAACTGGCTCGAAAGATATGCCCGGAAGTTCAAGGAGACGGAGCCCCTGTACGGCTACTCCCAGACCTTTTTCCCCATCATACAGGGCTGCGTCTATCCCGACCTGAGGGTGGAGGCCGCCGAGCACGCCCTGGAATTCTCGCAAGTCGGCATAGCCATAGGCGGGCTGGCGGTAGGGGAGCCCACGGAGAAGATGTACCAGATGTTGGAAGTGCTTGACCCGGTGATTCCCCGGGACAGGGCCAGGTATCTTATGGGAGTCGGCACTCCGGCCAACATCCTTGAGGGAATTGCCAGAGGAGTGGACATGTTCGACTGCGTGATGCCCACCCGCAACGGGCGCAACGGGATGCTCTTCACATGGAACGGCATCATCAATATGCGCAACGCGAAATGGGCGGAGGATTTCTCCGAGCTCGACCCAGACGGGGCTTCATTCGTGGATCACGCCTACACCAAGGCC
>CAVGYS010000035.1:6107-9171 GCA_963633505.1 Oscillibacter sp. MSJ-31 | reverse complement strand
CACAACCTCGCGTTCTACCTCGATCTGGTGCGTCAGGCGCGGCTCCACGTTGAGGCTGGAGATTTCTCCTCCTGGAAGGAAGTGGCGGTCAAAAGGATAAGTTCAAGGATATGAACGTCCCGGGAATCAAGAAACTCGACCTGTACATCTCGAAGAAGTTCATCCTGTCCTTCTTCATGTCGCTGCTGCTCATCATCGGCATCGTCATAATATTCGACATATCGGAGAAAATCGAGTATTTCGTCTCGAACAAGGCTCCGCTCAAGGAGATCATATTCGACTACTACCTCAATTTCATCCCGTATTTCGTCAACATGTTCTCCCCGCTCTTCGTGTTCATCACGGTGATTTTCTTCACCTCCAGGATGGCTGCGAACTCGGAGATCATAGCCATACTGTCCGGAGGCGTCAGCTACCGGAGGATGCTCATGCCCTACATGGCCTCGGCCCTGCTGGTCACCCTGCTCTCCCTGGGACTCAACTTCTACGTGATACCGCGTTCCAACGCCACGAGGGTGGAGTTCGAGAGCAAATACATCAAACGGCACAACAATTTCAACCTCAAGAACCTCCACTACCAGATAGCTCCGGGGCAGTTCGTGTATATAGAGTCGTTCAGCCGCTGGAACAGCACGGCCTACAAATTCACGATCGAGGACATCGAAGGCAACCGCATCTCGCGCAAGGTCAGCGCGGCGAGCGCCGCCTGGGACAGCACCCTGGACGGTTGGAAGATGCGCCGCGTCTTCATCAGGGACTATTCCGAGGGGCTTGAGGACCGCGTCACCTACAAGGAGAGCGTGGACACGGTGATAGCCCTCAAGATCAAGGACCTCTTCGTCAACGAGAAGACGGTTGAGACCCTGAGCATGGGGCAGCTCAACGGCCTCATAGCGACCCAGAAGATGAGGGGCGACACCAACGTCATGTATGCCCTGATCGAGCAGAACCGCCGCTGGGCCATGCCTTTCTCCGCGATAATCCTCACCGTCATAGGAGTCACCCTGTCCTCCCGGAAGAAAAGGGGAGGCATCGGGTGGAACATCGGCATAGGCATAGCGCTGGCCTTCTCCTATATTCTGTTCCTTCGCTTCAGCGAGATGTTCGTCTATACCGACACTCTTCCTCCGGGGATAGCCCTCTGGATACCGAACGTCCTTTTCGCGATAATCGCAGTCGTCCTGTACAGACTCGCACCGAAATAAAATATGATGAAAGTCAAGATAGTCAACAAAAGCGGCAATCCGCTGCCAGAATACGCCACCCGCCTCTCGGCCGGAGTGGACATAAGGGCCAACAACGAAGAACCGATCGTGCTCCATCCCATGGAGCGCGTGCTCGTCCCGACGGGACTCTACGTGGAGATTCCGGCTGGATTCGAAATCCAGGTCCGCCCCCGCAGCGGACTCGCCATCAAACACGGAGTCACGGTAATCAACTCCCCTGGCACGGTGGACGCCGATTACCGGGGGGAACTGAAGACCGCGTTGGTCAACCTCGGCGACAAGGATTTTGTCATCGAAAAGGGGGAGAGAATCGCCCAGATGGTGCTCGCCGCCCACGAGAAAATCGAGTGGGAGCAAGTGGAGCGGCTGAACGATTCGGAGCGGGGAGAGGGAGGATTCGGAAGCACAGGAGTGAAATGATATGCAGATAGAGGATTTATACAAAAAGTATTGCAGCTGCCGGTTCAGGGTAACTACCGACACTCGCACGATCAGGGGCGGAGAGATGTTCTTCGCGCTCAAGGGGGAGAATTTCGACGGCAACGACTTCGTTGAGACGGCGCTGCGCAGCGGCGCATACTGGGCCGTCACGGACAGGGAGTCCATTCCGGAGGGACGCGGAATCATCAAGGTTAAAGACAGTCTGAAGGCTCTTCAGGACCTTGCGACATATCACAGGGGCCAGATGGGGGGAGGCAGGCTTCCCGTAATCGCCCTTACCGGAACCAACGGCAAGACGACCACCAAGAACCTCATCCGCGAAGTGCTTTCGTGCAGATACAGTGTCGCGGCCACCGAGGGCAATCTCAACAACGACATCGGCGTGCCGCTCTCGCTTCTGCGCATCACCCCAAGGACGCAGGTCGCCGTCATAGAGATGGGGGCCAACCATCCGGACGACATAGCCCGGCTTGTCAAGATATGCCGTCCCGACTACGGGCTCATCACCAACATCGGCAAGGGACATCTGCTCGGATTCGGCTCCTACAACGGGGTCAAACAGGCCAAGGGGGAACTCTACAAATGGCTGGGAGAGCACAGGTACTCGCTCATCTTCCTCAATGAAGACGATGAGGTGCTGCGCAGGATGGCATCCTCCCAGCCTTGCCATATTTTCGGCTACGGCCGTGATTATCAGAGCGCCGAAGTGCTCCCGACAAGTCCGGAAGAGCCCTACCTGCGCATCAGGCTCGACGGCGCCGTCATCAACACCCACCTTATCGGGGCCTACAACACGGACAACGTCCTCGCAGCCATCGCGATAGGCGACCGCTTCGGCGTGACGCGCAAGGAATCCATCGCCGCCATCGAGCGCTACGTTCCCGACAACAGCCGCTCCCAGATGGTGCGCACGGAGCGCAACACCCTGATTGCGGATGCCTACAACGCCAACCCGTCGTCGATGGCCGCGGCCCTCGACAGCTTCTCCGCCATGCTTTCCGATCACAAGGCGGTGATGCTCGGGGATATGCGCGAGCTGGGGGAGGATTCCGCCGAGGAGCACGCCAAGATTGTGCGCAGGCTCAAAACTTCCGGCTTCGAGGTGTATCTGGTGGGAGAGGAGTTCCGTAGAGCCCTCGACTCCGAGGGAAACGAGGAGGGATGGCACTGGTTCGCGACTTCGTCCGAACTTGCGGACGAACTCAAGCTCCACCCTTTCGAAGGGGCCGCCATACTTCTCAAAGGCTCCCGGGCGATGGAGATGGAAAAGGCTGTGCCGGAACTTTAGAAGATTCACAGTTTCCACCTGTATTGCAGGCTCAGTCGGGCTCTGCCGTCCTTGGCTGTGGGATTCCAGGGATAATTGATGGTTTCCGCCCTCAGCCAGAGGCTATGGG
>CAVGYS010000035.1:0-6097 GCA_963633505.1 Oscillibacter sp. MSJ-31 | reverse complement strand
CCTTTCCTATGTGGAAAGTAAGATAAAGCGAAGCGTTCCAGCCCCTGCCGTAATACGCCGGGACGTTGAAACTGCCCGGAGCAGCCCTCTCATAGACATAGATGCGGTCATTCCACTTGTCTATCCTGAAGAGGCCTGTGCGCAGATACAGTTTGAACTTCTCCGCCGAGTATGCGCCCTCAAGATATCCCAGACAGGCGAAAGCCTCGCACCACAGGGCATTGAGACGGCCCGCAAGAATCCACTTTCCCCTCTGCAACGAGAGGTCGCCCCTCAGGTCGTTTTTCAGCGGGTTTTCATCTGCGGTGCGCAGGCGCGAGGAGAGCCGCAGCGAGGGCTTCAGGGTGAGAGAATCCGAAACGGCGTAGTCCCTGCGGAGCAGCAGTAGCAGCTTGTGCTGAGATTGGGCTTTGTCGCGCCGGCGGGATAGGTCCGCCGTCAACACGCAGGAGGGGGTGTCCATCCCCAGCGCGACTCCACTGTACTTCTTGACGCTCTTGTCAAAGAAGCGCGCCTGTATCGTGAATTTCCGCCCGTACTGCGGAACCCACAACGCCCCGGCGAGCGCCGACAGTTCCCCTCTGTAGCTGCACGCGGCCTCCCCGAAAACGCTCGCCCCCGGCAGAGGAATGCGCCAGTCGATGGAAGCAGCGTTCATGGTGGCTGTCATTCCCAGTGTGGAACGTCTCCCGAGACGGCTGAGATTGACTATCCCTCCGCTTCCGCGCATATCCCAGGCCGTGCTGAGCGTATATCGCCCCAGCTGCCAGTCGGCACCGACTCCGCACAGCTGCGCCCCCGCCGCTCCCGTGACCGAGATACCGCTCTGATTGCGGTAAAACGATGCGGCCGAGGAGAATCCGCTGAGCGAAAATCCGCTCCAGCTCACAAGTCCCTGCCCGAAGCGGGCGTTGAAATTCCCCGCCACGAGCTTGCCAAGGACTGCTCTGCCGTAGATGGCGGCGCTGATGGTCCCGATCTTGAGCTCCGGCTCCGAATAAGTTGTTCGGGAGGTCCACCTCAATTCCGCCGATTCTCCCAGTGAGGCCTCGTATCTGAGGCTCCCCGCGTATTGCTGGAACTCATCAGTTGATCCCCTGAGAGTCAAACTGTTGTGGAAAGCCGAAGACCTGCGGCTCCCGGGAGGGGAGGAAGTGTCCAGGCACACGAAGAACGACAGGGCTTCGGCAAGGGCGTGGGAGAATCCGTCAATGAGCCCGAGTTCGGCAAAGGAAAGAACGTCTCCGGACTCACGCCTGTACTCCAGCAGGGAGGCGATCTGAAAAGGTGTGAGCAGGCCGCTGGAACGCAGGCGGCTCTCGCCGGAGAGGTTCAAATTCAGAGGATGCAGCGCAAAGTCCTGATAGCGTTGAACTTCGTCATCCGCAAGCTCCTCCACGCAGGAGGCGCCGCTGAGCGTCAGCATGGCTTGCTGAAAATCCGCCGGAGCAAGAAGGGCGGCAATCAAAAGAAGCGATTTCATAGTCGTCACGTTTAAAGTCCGTCAAACTTACAAAAAAATAAGTAAATTCGCACCTCAATTTATTCTTTCTTATGTCAGAAAAGATAACCTTGCAAGACAAGACGTTCAAGCCGTTCATCAGCAATGAACGGATAGTGAGGGCCATTGATGAAGTTGCCGCGAAAATCAACGGAGATTTCAACGGCTGCACGGACATCCCGGTCGTACTCTGCGTCCTCAACGGCGCGATACCTTTCACCGGAGAGCTTCTTCAGAGACTCGATTTCAACTGCCAGCTCGTCTCAATCAAGTTGTCCTCATACCAGGGCACCAAATCCACCGGTACGGTGCTCAACGTGATGGGCCTGACCGCTGACGTGGCGGGCCGTAGGATAATCATCTGCGAGGACATCGTGGATACCGGCAACACCATCGTCGCCCTCAAGGAGATGCTTCTCAGCAAAGGGGCCGCGGACGTCAAGATCTGCACCCTGCTCCTGAAGCCGGAGGTATATGACAAGCCCGAGAAGATCGACTACGTGGGGATGGAGATTCCCAACGCCTTCATCGTAGGCTTCGGCCTTGACTACAACGAGCTCGGCCGCAACTCAAAGGATATTTACGTCATAGATGACAACAAGATGAAATACTACATTCTTTTTGGCCCTCCGGGGGCCGGCAAGGGCACGCACGCCGGAGCCATCGCGGAGAAGTACAACCTCAAGCACATTTCGACCGGGGAGCTGCTCCGTGCCGAGATTGCGGCCGGAACGCAGCTTGGCAAACAGGCCAAGGCCCTGATCGACGCAGGTTCTCTCGTACCTGACGAAGTGGTGGAGGGGATGATCGAATCGGCATTCAACAACATCAAGGGAGTCAGCGGATTCCTGCTCGACGGCTTCCCGAGGAACATCGCCCAGGCCGAGGATCTCGACAAGATTCTCCAGAAGAGGGGAGAGGGCGTGAGCGCTGTAGTCTCCCTGATGATTTCCGATGACCTCATCCGTGAGCGCATCAAGCACAGGGCCGCCATCGAGGGGCGCGCGGACGATGCTTCAGATGCCACCATCACGAATCGCATCAAGACCTATCACGCACAGACCGAGCCACTTATAGACTACTACAAGAAGGCCGGCAAGTACTATGAGTGCGACGGAGGCACCGGCACCATCGATGAGAACCGCCGCAGGGTGCTCGCCCTCATCGAGAGCATCGGATAGAACGACATTTTCGGGCGGCGGATTCTTTCTGCCGCCCGATTATTTCAGCCTCTTATCCATGAAAACGGAATACGAGAAGATGCTCGCAGGGGAGGTTTACTCGGCCCTCGAAGCGGAACTTCTCAAGATGCGAAACGAGACGGCCGACCTCTGCTGGGAATACAACCATATCAGGCCAAGCTCCGTGCGTGAACGAAATGAGCTGCTGCACAGGATATTGGGCCGGTGCGATGAGGACAGCGTCATCGCCCAGCCGTTCTACTGCGATTACGGCAGGAACATCCGTGTCGGCAGGGGCTTCTTTGCCAATTTCGGCTTCACCGTGCTTGACGAAGCGCTTGTCACGATAGGGGACAACTGCTTCATCGGCCCGAACGTGGGCATCTACACCGCCTGCCACAGCACCGTCCCGCAGGAAAGGGCCGATGGTGACGAATGGGCCCGGCCCGTGACTATCGGCAACGATTGCTGGATTGGCGGTCACGTCACCATCCTCCCGGGAGTTGCGATCGGCGACGGCTGCACGATAGGTGCCGGCAGCGTCGTTACCAGAGACATCCCCTCCGGCTCCGTCGCCGTCGGCAACCCCGCCAGGGTCATCAGAAAAATCGAGGAGCCCTCACGTTAGCGACTGGCTCTATCCATTATGACAAAGCCTCCTGCCGAGTCATACGCCAGCACCCGCCCGTCGGCAGGCCGTGTGTAGGTTATCTTGTGCTCCTCCGGCGGCAGAACCAAGTCTGTCTGCTCGGTTGGCGGTCCTTTCGGACACTCTTGATGCATATTCAAAAGTAGCTAAAATTCCGGCTAATCCAAGGGAAAGTCAAGGAATGCCGAGTTTTGGCATAGGGGCTTTTGTCGTTTAGCGATTAGTGCTTATCATTGTCCCAACAAATTCACCCGATAATATTTTTCATTATGAATTGTATGGACAATTTCACCTGCTTTGCCGGCTCAAAACGGGGAGTAAGTGCAACGACTCTGTGGGACTATCAATCCGCCGTCAACGCATATATCAACCCGACGGTCATCGAAGAGCGACGCATGAACGTGGCCCAGATGGACGTGTTCAGCCGCCTGATGATGGACCGCATCATCTTCCTTGGTGTCGCCATCGACGATGATGTGGCGAATATCATCGTCGCTCAGTTGCTCTTCCTGGAGTCGCTTGACCCTTCGGCAGACATTTCTCTCTACATAAATTCACCCGGCGGGAAGGTTTCTAGCGGACTTGCCATCTATGATACTATGCAATTGGTGAAGCCTGAGGTGGCAACCATCTGCACAGGAATGGCGGCATCGATGGGATCAGTTCTTCTTTGCGCCGGAGAGAAGGGCAAGCGACGCGCGTTGCCTCATTCTCGCGTACTTATTCACCAGCCTTTGGGCGGAGCGCATGGTCAGGCTTCGGATATTCTCATAGCAGCCAAAGAGATTGAGAAAACTCGCGAAGAGCTTGTTTCAATCATCGCGGGACACAGCGGGAATCCTTACGAAAAGGTTTTCGCGGACATCGACCGTGACTATTGGATGTCTGCCGAAGAAGCAAAGGCTTACGGTATGGTGGATGAGATATTGGGCAGGAAATAGGAGCCAAAAACGCCTTGATATGAAGAAGATACGCATAGACTACTTTCATTACCGGCTCAAGAAGGGCCGCGTATCCATACTCCTGGAACACTCTTTCGAAACGAACGAGTATGCTCTCCCGTCCGAGTATGTCAAGAAAGAGAGCAGAATACAAGATTTGGCCCGTTCGTGCCGTATTGAGGACGACGGAGACCTTGTGTTGATTGCAGATACCTTGAACGAAAACCATTTGAACCGGAAAGGGAAAGAATGGGTGTCTCTTGACAAATTAGCCGATATCAATATCAGAGGCAACGAGTCGTTGCGAATCAGCCACAGGATTTTAAGGTACTTTCTTCCCCTGTGTCCCAGAGAGGGAGAGTCCGGTGTAGCCAGAAGAGTCTTTGACATGTTGGAATCCGTGAAGATAGACATCGCCAAAAAGGAATATGTAGATATGTTACGCCGTGCCCTTGACGGAGAGTTGCCGGAAGTCCTCGGAGGCACCATTTCACTGCCTGACACGTCGAAGGTCAAGCGTGAGCTAGAGACGTTAGAGCATTTCCACCTTGTCAAACCTAATCGCATCCCCATGAACTGGAGGGACACTTATCTGCTGGAGAACAATCTCTATACCTATAACAGTATTGACTGGAACGCGCTTGGTTTTGTGATAACTATCGAACCTCTTCCGCTTTCCATAGGCTCCACTAAGTTGGACATTCCGGAAGAATTATGAATTCCAAAACATTAGTTAGCCATCCCAAAGACCCGTTGTTGAGGGAAAAGGAGAACTTTTAGATGATGCCCTTTGCGCAGGAACCCTTCCTGCCATTGATCTCAAGTCGCTCAGAGAGGCTCGCATTTGAAAAGAGAGCTACTAATGCCCGGAAGCACCTCTGTCCCCGGGCAATTACTCACAAGAAAACTACTCTTCTTCAAGTTTCAAGGTCTCTTTTATAATCCCCCACAACTCGTCATATAGAGATTCTGCGGCGGCCATTTCATCCTTCTTGAAATCCATAATCCAATAAGAGGCTTTGCCACCTTTTTTATCAAACTGTTTTCCCGATAGAACATTCTCAATCTCAATAGGATAGGAACCATTGCTGTTTAGGAGTTCACAAAATATTTTTTTCTGGTCCTCTCCGATAAACCAAAAAGTCTCATCTCCTTCGTAAGGGAATGCTTTCCCTTTCAGACTTGTTTTTCGACCCTCTCCCGGAGCAATTTCCCTTACTGCCAAATTTTTGGCCTTTACCTTTCCTTTAGCATGAGAACCGGACGCATTGTTGATTAATGCTAGTCCATCAGGATGAAAATATTTCGTCCCTTGAAATTCTGCACAGAAAGCTTCATATATCTCAATCGGAGCTATTTGGAACAACAGCATTTCGAGTCTGTACGGTTCATCCTCGCCAGGACAAATATCATTGTATAGGCGTAAAATCAATTGACAGTAGTCGTAGTACGCCGTTCGAGTATTCCCGAGATGCTTATTTTCGTCACATGGCACTCCCGGTAAGTCACAATGCCTAACAAGTTTGTTACGGCCCTGAGGGAACGGGAAGAAACCTGAAGTGGCTCCCGCCGCGCGGAGCAGCCAGTTAATCGAGTATGCTACACGTGAATCGTAGACAAAATACTCGTGTGGGGAAGCAAAGGAGGCGACTTTTGAAAAAGAGGCAATGGCTGTTAAACTTGCGTGATGCTGAGGCTGATTGAGAAGATTGTAAAAATCGACAATCCTGTCCTGATTGTTTTCCGTATCCGGCATTGAGATTCCTCCCCACTTCTGGATAATCCAAAAGTTAATGTTCCTATGCCCTACGCCTCCCTCCATTTC
>CAVGYS010000034.1:0-10310 GCA_963633505.1 Oscillibacter sp. MSJ-31 | reverse complement strand
AACAATTTTAAAGTATGAATTATATGAAAAAGATTCTTTTGATCGCCAGTGCGGCGTTTGTCGCGATTTCAGCTGTGGCCCAGCCGAAATTCGCCCACGTGAACTTCGCGGAGCTCGTGCAGCTCTGCCCTGAGGCCGACCAGGCCCGTACCACCATGGCCGCTTCAAGCAAGGAGGCGCAGGAGACGTATCAGGCTATGGTTGAGGAGTTCAACACCAAATACTCTCAGTACAATTCCAAGGCATCCACCTGGACCGCCGCCATCCGCGAGAGCAAGGAGAAGGAGCTCACCGAAATCCAGCAGCGCATCCAGGAGTTCGGGCAGACCGTCGAGGCTGAGCTTCAGCAGCAGCAGCAGACTCTGATGGCCCCTATCTACAAGAAGGCCCAGGACACGGTCAAGGATCTCGCAAAGCAGGGCGGATACGTATACGTGTTTGACATCAATACTCTCATGTATTACGACGATGCTCAGAGCACCGATCTCACCCCTCTTGCCCGCAAGGCTATGGGCATAGCCGAAGACCGTACCATGGAGTCTCTCCAGGCGGAGCTTCAGGCCGCACAGCAGCAGGTGCAGGTCGCCAACTAGAATACCACAGAGACACTTGGGGCTGGCCGGAAATCACTTTTGGGTCAGCCCCCTTTGCACTGAAACTATACCAAACAACTCTTGAAATGCAACATAAGATAATTGACGCCAAGGACGTGGTGATCAGATTTGCAGGAGATTCGGGTGATGGAATGCAGCTCACCGGGTCTCTTTTTGCGGATATGTCAGCCATCTACGGCAACGGACTGTCCACTTTTCCGGACTATCCTGCCGAGATCCGCGCCCCGCACGGCACCGTTTCCGGCGTGTCCGGCTTCCAGATTCATATAGGCTGTTCGAAGGTCGCCACTCCGGGGGATTTCTGTGACCTGCTGGTCGCCATGAATCCCGCCGCGCTGAAGACCAACGCCAAGTGGTGCAAGCGACACGCGATGATTCTCGTGGACCAGGACGCTTTTGACCAGGCCGGAATGACCAAGGCGGGATTCACCACCGACGACCCTTTCAGGGAACTCGGCGTGGAGGACAGGACAATCATCCCGGCTCCGATTTCCACTCTCACGCGCGAGAGCCTCAAGGACAGCGGAATGGACAACAAGGCCATCCTGAAGTGCAAGAACATGTTCACCCTGGGCATGGCCTGCTTCATCTACAACCGTCCGCTCGACTATATTTTCGCTTATCTCGAGAAAAAGTTCTCGAAGAAACACCCCGAGGTCATAGAGCCGAACAAGAAGGTGCTCAAGGACGGATTCAACTATGCCGCCAACCTCCAGATAATCGCCAACACCTATACCGTCGAGCCGGTCAAGGACCTCGCCAAAGGGACGTATCGCAACATCACGGGCAATCAGGCCATCGCCTGGGGCCTTCTGGCGGCTTCGGAGAAGTCCGGACTCCCGCTGTTCTGCGGTTCGTATCCCATTACGCCCGCCACGGCCATCCTCGAAGAGCTGGCGATTCACAAGAGCCTGGGAGCCAAGACCTTGCAGGCTGAGGATGAGATAGCCGGCATCTGTACCGCCATAGGCGCGTCCTTCGCCGGCAACCTGGCCGTGACCACCACTTCCGGCCCGGGACTTTCGCTCAAGTCGGAGGCCATGGGTCTTGCGGTCATGGCCGAGCTGCCGCTGGTGGTCGTGGACGTGCAGCGGGGCGGCCCTTCGACGGGACTCCCGACCAAGACGGAGCAGTCGGACCTCAATCAGGCCCTCTACGGCCGCAACGGAGAGTGCCCGATGGCGGTGATTGCCGCACATTCCCCGGCCCACTGCTTCGACGCCGCGTTCAACGCCGCCAAGATAGCTTTGGAGCACATGACTCCCGTCATCCTGCTTTCGGAGGGCTTCCTTGGCAACGGCTCCGAACCGTGGAAGATCCCCGCGATGAAGGATTACCCCGAAATCCGTCCTCCGTTCGTGCAGGGAATGCTCAAGGAGGGGGAGAAGTTCCATCCGTTCGAGCGTGACCCGCAGACTCTTGTCCGCCGTTGGGCGATTCCTGGACAGAAGGGGCTGGAGCACCGTGTCGGGGGGCTTGAGAAGAATCACGACGGAGTGCTCTCCACCGACCCCGCCAATCATGCGACGATGGTCGCGGAGCGCGCGGAGAAGGTGGCGAGAATAGATAGGGACATCCCCCGGCTGGAGATCCTGCACGGCCCGTCCGAAGGGGGCCTGCTCGTCGTGGGCTGGGGCGGCACCTACGGGCATATCTGGTCCGCGGTGCACGAGATGGACAACGTCTCATACGTGCACTTCGACTACATCAACCCGCTTCCGTCCAATACGGAGAAGGTGCTCTCGTCGTTTGGCAAGATACTCGTCTGCGAGCTCAACAGCGGGCAGTTCGCGGATTACCTGAGGGCGCGCTTCCCTCATCTGGAAATTCACAAGTTCAACAAGATACAGGGCCAGCCGTTCCTGGTTGGCGAGCTGGAAGAGGCTATAAAAAAGGAGTTGTAAGACTATGGCTACATTGACTTTCAAGGACTTCAAGAGCGATCAGGAAGTGCGCTGGTGCCCGGGATGCGGCGACCACGCCGTTCTCGCCGCGCTGCAGAGGGCTCTCCCGAAGGTGAGCCAGGCTCTCAACTATGACAAGGAAAGGTACGTGGTGGTGTCCGGCATCGGATGCTCGTCCCGCCTTCCGTACTATATGGACACCTACGGCTTCCACAGCATACACGGACGCGCCACGGCCATCTCGACCGGCATCAAGGTCGCCAACCCGTGGCTTACCGTATGGCAGGCCTGCGGTGACGGCGACGCCCTCGCCATCGGCGGCAACCATTTCATCCATGCCATCAGGCGCAACATCGACATCAACGTCATCCTCTTCAACAATCAGATCTACGGTCTGACCAAGGGACAGTACTCTCCGACGTCCAAGTTCGGGGCGATCACCAAGACTTCGCCTTACGGCACCGTGGAGCACCCCTTCAACCCCGGAGCTCTCGTGCTCGGAGCCAAGGGGACGTTCTTCGCACGCTCTCTGGATGTGGAGCTGAAACTCAACGAGGAAATCATGACGGCGGCGGCCCTCCACGACGGCTGCTCGGTGATGGAGATGCTCACCAACTGCGTGATATTCAATGACGGAGCGCACAAGGACCTCTCCGACCCTGCGGTGAAAGAGGATCATACGATAGTCCTCAGGCAGGGCGAGCGCATGATCTTCGGAAAGAACCGTGACAAGGGCCTCATCTACGACGGCAGGAAAATCCGCGCCGTGCACATAGGGGAGGGAGGATTCACCGAGGAGGACATCCTGATCCACGACGCGCACGCCGACAACATCGGCATACACATGGCGCTTGCCGAGATGAAGGGCCCGGACTACCCGGTGGCGCTCGGAGTGATCCGCGACGTGAAGGACATCACCTACGACGACGGTGTCCGCGACCAGGTCAAGGACGTTATGATGAAATCACAGATACACTGTGTAGATGACCTCCTGCACAGCGGTTCAACTTGGGAGGTCGAATAACCACATTTCACACTAACAATGAAGACAAAGGACATTATGGCCCGTCTCCAGGCCAAGTACCCGGGGGAGAACGAGTATCTCCAGGCGGTACAGGAGGTTTTGGAATCCATCGAAGATGTCTACAACCAGCATCCTGAATTCGAAAGGGCCAAGATCGTCGAAAGGATGGTCGAGCCCGACAGGATCTTCACTTTCCGCGTCACCTGGGTGGATGACCGTGGGGAGGTGCAGACCAACACGGGATACAGAATTCAGTTCAACAGCGCCATCGGCCCCTACAAGGGCGGACTTCGCTTCCATAGGGCGGTGTCGCCGTCGATGCTCAAGTTCCTCGGTTTCGAACAGACTTTCAAGAACGCTCTCACGACTCTCCCTATGGGCGGAGCCAAGGGCGGTTCCGACTTCGACCCTACCGGCAAGTCCAATGAGGAGATTATGCGTTTCTGCCAGGCTTTCATGCTTGAGCTCTGGAACTGCATCGGCCCCGATCAGGACATCCCTGCCGGCGACGTGGGCGTGGGCGGACGCGAGATAGGCTATCTGTACGGAATGTACAAGAAGCTCGCCCGCCAGTACAACACCGGAGTGCTTACCGGCAAGGGAGCCACCTGGGGAGGATCCATCCTCCGTCCGGAGGCTACCGGATACGGTGCCCTGTATTTTACGCACTACCTTCTCGAGAAGGCCGGCAAGGAGCTGAAAGGCTGCAAGATAGCTGTTTCCGGCTTCGGCAACGTGGCTTGGGGCGCCTGCAAGAAGGCCGTCGAGCTCGGCGCCAAGGTCGTGGCCGTCTCAGGCCCTGACGGGGTTTGCGAAATTCCTGACGGAATCACCTCCGAGATGATCGACTACATGCTCATCATGCGCGCTTCCAACCGCAACATGGTCGAGGATATGGCCACGAAGTTCCCGGACAAGGCCTGCTTCACCGCAGGCAAGAAGGCATGGAGCGTCAAGTGCGACATCGCCCTGCCGTGCGCATTCCAGAACGAACTTTCGGAAGATGACGCCAAGGAGCTCATCGCAAACGGCACGTGGTGCTGCTGCGAGGTTTCCAACATGGGCTGCCAGCCGGGAGCCATCCACTATTTCCAGAAGCACGGAGTGCTCTTCGCCCCGGGCAAGGCGGTCAATGCCGGCGGCGTGGCCACTTCCGGTCTTGAGATGACCCAGAACGCCTCCCACATCAGCTGGAGCGGCGAGGAGGTGGATGCCAAGCTTCACTACATCATGAAGTCCATCCACGAGGCTTGCGTGAAGTACGGCACTCAGAGCGACGGCAGCATCGACTACGTGAAGGGCGCCAACATCGCCGGCTTCATGAAGGTCGCCACCGCGATGCTGGAGCAGGGTACGATCTAAATCGCTGTCAATCTTCGTAATTTATGAACGGTGAGGGTTTTCCTTCACCGTTTTTGTGTATATTTGTCAGTTACATCGTAATTTTTGCAAAAATGAAAGTTAAGAGACTTGTCGTCAGTGTGTTGCTGTCGCTAAGCTGCGTTGCGGCCGTGGCTGATGAAGGGATGTGGATGGTGAACGCCATCTCCGAGGCCATCGCGAGGAAGATGCAGGATGGAGGGCTCCAGATGAAGCCCGGAGAAATTTACAACGCCGACGAGGTGTCGCTCAAGGACGCGATTGTCTCTCTTGACTTCGGCTGCACCGGAAGCATGATTTCGAGCAGGGGACTGCTCATCACCAACCATCACTGCGCCTATAGCGACGTGCACAAGCTCAGCACCGCGCAGCATAATTATCTTGAGGACGGATTCTTTGCCGACGTGATGTCGGAGGAGATTCCAATCAGCGGCAAGAGGGCGTGGTTCCTGCAGAAGGTGCTGGACGTCACGGACGAGGTCAACGCCCTGATTGAGGAAGAGAAGGCGGCCGGAAGGCCATACGGGATGAGGCGCATCGGCAGCCAGATAGAGCGCAGGTACTCCACTGCAAGCGGATATGAAGCGTCGCTCAGCTCGATGTGGGCCGGTTCAAGGTATTATCTGACTCTGTATGAGGTCTATTCCGACGTCCGTCTCGTGGCGGCCCCGCCGGTGAGCATCGCAGCTTTCGGCGGAGACGTGGACAACTGGGAGTGGCCGCAGCAGAAGTGCGACTTCGCAATGTACCGCATCTACGCCTCTCCTGACGGAAAGCCGGCTCCGTATTCGGAGACCAACGTCCCGATGCGCCCGAAGCGTTATCTGAGCATAAGCACGGAAGGGCTGAAACCGGGGGATTTCACGATGATACTCGGCTACCCGGGCTCGACCTCCCGCTACTCCTCTTCCGCCAAGGTGAACTACCTCCTTTCCGTCTCGCTGCCCATCACGAACAAAGTCAGGGCTGACCAGATGGCCATAATGAAGAAGTGGATGGACGCCGACCCGCAGGTGCGGCTGAAGTACGCGGACCGCTACTTCTCGCTTAGCAACGTCCAGGAGAACAACGAGGGTCTGGAGCAGTGCTGTCTCCGTTTCGAGGTGGTCAAGGAGAAAAAGGCCCTCGAGCGGGGACTTGACAAGCAGGGCAAGGCCCTCTCCAAAGAACTTCAGAAGAAATACAAGGCCGTGAGCGAAGCGGAGAAGAACCGGATATGGTACAGGGAGACGATGATTCGCGGCACCCGGCTCGCCCTCATCGCCACCCGGCTCAAGAACAAGGCCGGAAGGGACGAGGCCGCAGAGTACGCCACCCTCGACATGCGTCTGGAGAAGGAACTTTTCCGCTACTGCGTGCAGAGCTACTACGAGAACGTCAGCAAGCGCCTCTGGGGACCGTTCCAGAAGGAGGCCTTCGAGCGTTTCGGCAAGGACTGGGACGCTCTCAGCGAATGGCTCTGGACGGACTCTCAGATGACAAGGGACGACCGCATCTACAAGTTCTTCACCGACGTCAACATCACGGATTTCAACAAGGACGTGGAAACTGCCGAAGGCGAGAGGAGCGTCAATGCCGTGGAACGCGAATACACGGCCGCCCTCTACCGTTTCCGTGAGGAGAACGGCATCGCGCAGTATCCCGATGCCAACTCCACGATGCGCCTGACCTACGGCAAGGTGCGCAGTTTTGTCCGCGACGGGGCCAATCTTCCGTGGCAGACCTTCTCCGACGAGATCCTTGCCAAGGAGAACGACAGCTACGACTTCCATCTTCTTCCGGAGTGGAGGCGGATGCTCCGCAAGGCTGCGGACTCCGGAGAAAGGCTGCCGGTGAACTTCCTCACCGACAATGACATCACGGGAGGCAACTCCGGTTCGCCGGTGCTCAACGCCAAGGGCGAGCTGGTGGGACTCGCGTTCGACGGCAACAAGGAATCCCTTGCCGGGGACGTCAGCTGGACGGACGGATTCAACAGATGCGTCAACGTGGACATACGCTTCGTGCTGTGGACATTGAAAAACTACGCCGGAGCATACAATATTCTCAGGGAAATCAATCAATGCGATTCGTGTGAAATGGAAAATCCGCTTCTCAGCAAATCTCCGCTCCCGTACGGAGCGCCACAATTCGACAAAATAAAGGTCGAGCACTATCTGCCGGCATTCAAGGAGGGGATAACCCGGGCCAAGGCGGAAATCGATGAAATCACCGGCAATCCGGCGGAGCCGGACTTCGCCAATACGGTGGAGCCCCTCGAGTTCGCGGGGCGGACGCTCACCGACGTTTCGGCCATATTCTACAATCTTCTCGAAGCCGACAGCAACCCTCGGATGCAGGAGATAGCCGAGGAAATCTCCCCGATGATGACGGAATATTCCATGTACGTGGCCCTCAATCCGGCCCTTTTCAGCCGCATCAAGGCCGTATGGGACAAGAGGGAGAGTCTGGGTCTTGAGAAAGATCAATACAAGCTCCTGGAGGACACCTACAAGGGTTTTGTCCGCGGGGGAGCGCTGCTTTCCGATGAGGACAAGAAGACCTACAGTTCCTATGAGGAGCAACTCTCATTGCTGCAACTCCAGTTCAGCAAGAATCTGCTCGCCGCCACCAACGCATTCTGCCTCAACCTTACCGACGAGGCGGATCTCGCCGGCCTGCCGCAATACGTGCGCGACATGGGAGCCGCCACGGCTGCGGAGAAGGGACAGAAGGGGTGGACTTTCGATCTTTCCTACCCGAGCTATTCTCCGTTCATGCAGTATAGCTCCCGCAGCGACCTGCGCAAGAAGCTCTACATGGCCTACAACTCCAGGGCCTTCGGGGGAGAATTCGACAACTCCGAAATCTGCCGCCAGATAGCGAATCTGCGTCTTAAGATAGCCAACATCCTCGGCTACAAGACCTACGCGGATCTCGCTCTCGAGGACAAGATGGCCAAGAACATCGACAATGTCAACTCCCTTCTGGACGCACTTCTGACCCCGTCCCTGCCTGCCGCCCGCGAGGAGGTCGCACAGGTTCTCGCCTACGCCCGCAAGAACGGCTACAGGGAGCGCGAGCTCAAGGCATGGGACTTCAGCTACTGGTCGGAGAAATACAAGGCCGCCGAATACTCCATCAGCGACGAGGCGCTCAAACCTTATTTCCGGCTCGAAAACTGCATCGACGCCGTGTTCGGCCTCGCCACCAGACTCTACGGCCTGCGTTTCACAGAAAGACCGGACATCCCCGGATACCACAAGGACGTGAGGGTCTATGAGGTGAGCGATTCCGCCGGCAGGCACCTCGCCCTCTTCTATGCGGACTTCTTCCCGCGCGCGAGCAAGCGTGGCGGGGCCTGGATGACCTCCTTCCGCGAGCAGAGCATCCGGGACGGACGCGAATACAGACCTTTCACCAGCATCGTGACCAACTTCAGCAAGCCGACCTCCGACAGCCCGTCGCTGCTCACCCATTATGAACTCACCACCTTCCTCCACGAGTTCGGACACGCGCTCCACGGCATGCTCGCGGAAGGGCGCTATCCGTCGCTCACCGGCACGAGCGTGGCCCGCGATTTCGTGGAGCTCCCGTCCCAGATAATGGAGAACTGGGGCTATGAGCCGGAGTACCTCAAGCCTTTCGCCAAGGATTACAGGACCGGAGAGGAGATTCCGGACGAGCTGATAGCAAAGCTCGCTGCATCCAAAAACTATCTCGCGGCATACCTCCAGGTGCGCCAGCTTCAGTTCGGCCTGCTCGACATGGCCTGGCACAATATCGCTAAGCCTATCGGCAAGAGCACCATAGAGGTCGAGAAAGCCGCCCTCGCTCCGGCTCTGACTCTCCCAAGAGTCGAGGGCACCTGCACCTCCACTTCGTTCAGCCACATTTTCTCCGGCGGTTATTCCGCAGGATACTACTCCTACAAGTGGGCCGAAGTCCTTGAGGCCGACGCCTACTCTCTCTTCGAGGAGAAGGGCATATTCAGCCGCGAAGCGGCGGACGCTTTCCGCACCAACATCCTCAGCCGTGGCAGCAGCGAAGACGAGGCCGTGCTCTACCGCAACTTCCGGGGTCACGACCCGCAGCCGGAAGCCCTGCTTAGAAAACTCGGTATAACAAAAGACGAAAAATAGCCTATGTCAAAGAAGAAATCCACAATCTGTTCCAATTGGCAGAAATACGCTCTCCAGTGGGGAGTGCTCGCGCTGATGCTGTTTATGTTCAGCGGGCTTGGAGCCAAGCTGCTGGGGCTGGAAACCCCCGATCCGGAGAAATATTGTCCTTTCGGTGGGCTTCAGGCTCTGACCACCTTCATCGTCGGAGGTTCCCTTCCGTGTTCGATGACCACGATGCAGATCATGATGGGAGTCGCCCTCGCCGTGGCGGTGATATTCTTCGGCAAGCTTTTCTGCGGCTACCTCTGCCCGATAGGCTCGGTGGAGGACCTGCTCAAAAAGCTCCGCGAGGCCATCGGCTTCAAGGCCGTCGTCATCAGGCAGGGCGGTGTCGCCGACAAGGCTCTGCGCGTGGTCAAATACGCGCTGCTCTTCTGGATAGTGTATATGACGGTGAGCAGCAGCGAGCTTTTCTGCAAGAATCTCGACCCTTATTATGCCGCGGCCACTGGATTCAAGGGGGAGATAACTCTGTGGATGTCGCTCGTGAGCATAGGCATAGTGCTGCTGCTCGGCATAGTGATAGACCGCTTCTGGTGCAAGTACGTCTGCCCTCTCGGAGCCGTGTCCAACGCTTTCAAGTTCTGGCTGCCGCTCCTTGTTCTCTCCCTCGTGTGCCTGGTTCTCAACCTGCTCGGGCTGCATCTGGCGTGGATATGGTACCTCGGAGCTTTCTGCCTTGGAGGCTATCTGCTTGAGATCTTCCACGGCGGGCCGAAGCTGCATCCGGTCGCCGTCACCATCAATCAGGCCCGTTGCACCCATCGCTGCCATTCCTGCCAGAAGAGCTGCCCGTACGGAATCGGCGTATATTCATATGGCGGCGGACGGGTGAACTCGGTTGACTGCACCCTCTGCGGCGAGTGCGTGGCCGCTTGTCCGACGGGGGCCGTCTCCATCGGAGTGCATCCGGGAGAAAAGGAAAAGACCGGCCGGGTCATGCGTTTCTTCCCTGCCGTAATGACGATTCTGCTCGTCGTCGCGGCCTATCTCATCGGAGGACGCTTCGAACTGCCTACCATCAACGAAACCTGGGGGACGACCGAGGGGATGACTCTCGAGACCGTGACCATAGAGAACCTCCGCTCCGTGAAGTGCTACGGCAGCTCCATGGCGTTCAAGTCCCGTATGGAAAAGGTGCGCGGCGTGCACGGAGTCAAGACTTACGTGGGCAGCCACACGGTGGTGATCTCCTACGACCCGAGCGTGACTTCCGCCGAGAAAG
>CAVGYS010000033.1:0-10966 GCA_963633505.1 Oscillibacter sp. MSJ-31 | reverse complement strand
GTCATCTGCTCCACCTTACAGGTGGCCTTAGGGGAGTTGCCCCCGGCGCAGTTGATGAGGATGTCTATCTTGCCGAGCTTCTCATGGATGAGGTCGCGGGCCGCGACGAGAGCCTCCTTGTCAAGGGTGCTGGCGGAAATGCCGAGGCACTTCACGCCGAACTCCTTGGCGATGGCCTCGCCCTTGGCAGGATTGTCAGCGCTGCGGCTGATGACGGCAAGATTCACTCCGGCCTCGGCCAGCCCCCTTGTTAGAGCCATGCCGAGGATGCCGAAACCTCCGGTGATGACGCAGTTGCGTCCTTTCAAATCATCGAATGACCATTTCATAAGCGTTCACCTCCTATTTGTTGAACAGTCTCTTGATATGCCTCTCGCAGAGGTTCTCGATAACCTGCTCTCCGATGACGTCGGTATGCTTCTCGAGAGCCGGATAGTACTCGTCTCCGAGCTCGGCGGCAATCTTGTAGCTGACATGGATGAGCTGGCGGAAAGACGGATTATAGAGAGGATCGGCCTGATTGTGGCGCATCGTGCGGGCGTAGGTGTCGGCACCCCACTTCTCCACCTCCTCAGGGGTAGGAAGGGCGTTGACGTCCACGTCGATCACGGTCGCATACGGCACGGTCAGCTCGGACATGCGCCCGAGAGCGTTGACATAGATCTTCTTGGCGAGCTTGAGAGCCTCCGGGTCGGCCACTGCAAGTCCGATGTTCTCCTCAAGCCAGGTGGTGCCTGCGGTCTTGATGTGGATACCCTTGTCGTACTTCTGGATAAGACGGCCCATGATCGGGTAGATGGAGAACTTGTCGGAACCGGAGTGGATGCTGAGCTTGAGGTTGTCCATAAGCCCGAACTCCTTGACTGCGAAGTCGATAACGAGCAAGTCCTCTTCGAACTCCTTCTCGAACTGCTTGATGTCTCCGCGATAGTCCACGCCCTTGTTGAAACGGCCGGTGAACTTCGGGGCGATGGTCTGGGCAGGCACCTTCTGGGATGCGAGCGCACTGAGGATGAAGAGGATCTCGACCGGAGTCTGAGGATCGTTGACCTCATCCATAGAGACCTCGGTCACGAAGTTGCCCTCACCCTTCTTGGCGGCGATGTGGCGATAGATGCGCCCGGCCTCCTGGGCGGCGAAGAGGTAGCGGTCGGCGATGGCGCGAACCTGAGCCTCGGACACCTCGAAAGGCTCCGCGATGCCGGGGATGGAGAGGGAGCCGATGAAGCGGGCGTTGTCCTTCACGAAGGCATCGACGTCCTTAGGATCGGCAGGCTTGCCGATATAGTCGGCCACGTCGATGGTGAAGAAGTCGGAAGCGTCGATAAAACGGTCCACGTTGTTCATATTGATATGGTCCGCATCCACGAAATACTGTCCGGTGTAGCCCAGAGCCTTAACGGCGGCATCGGCCTCCACGCGGGTGGACATAGGTTCGGTATGCACGATCTGATGCTCACGGTTGGACTTGTTCCACACCGGAACGAAGCTCACCCCGAACTCCTTCTCGGCCTTGAGAAGAGCCTTGAGCTGTGAGACGCCCTCGTGCGCGAAGCGGTCACCGACTCCGAATGAATATTTTCCTATTTTCATCATAACTAATTGGTTATTTGTTTGTTGTCTATGCAATGTAAGTACCGGCTACGGTATCTCCGCCGTGTCCTGTCCAGTTGGTGTGGAAGAACTCCCCGCGAGGGCGGTCGGTGCGCTCGTAGGTATGCGCTCCGAAGTAGTCGCGCTGAGCCTGAAGCAGGTTTGCCGGAAGCCTGTCGCAGCGATATCCGTCATAGTACTCGAGAGCGGCGCTCAGGGTAGGTGCAGGGACACCGTTCACGATGGCCTGCGCAAGCACGTTCCTCCATCCCTGCTGGGCGTCGGCGAGCTTGTCGCAGAAATAAGGGTCGAGCAGGATGTTGGCGATGTCCGGATTCTTGTCGAACGCCTCCTTGATCTTGCCCAGGAAGACGCTGCGGATGATGCAGCCACCCCTCCACATGAGGGCGATTCCGCCGTAATTGAGATTCCAGCCGTACTCCTTGGCGGCGGCGCGCATGAGCGTGTAGCCCTGAGCGTAGGACACCACCTTGGCGGCGAAGAGAGCCTTGCGCAGATCTTCGAGGAACGCCTTCCTGTCACCGGTGAACTTGGCAGGCTTCGGGCCCTGGAGAATCTTGGAGGCGGCCACCCTCTCCTCTTTCTGGGCAGAGAGGCAGCGTGCGAATACGGCCTCGCCGATGAGGGTGAGAGGCACTCCGGCATCCAGCGCGGCCACGGCCGTCCACTTGCCGGTCCCCTTCTGCCCGGCGGTGTCGAGGATATAGTCGAGCACGTACTTGCCGTCCTCGTCCTTCTTGGCGAGAATGTCGCGGGTGATTTCGATGAGGTAGCTGTCAAGGTCGCCCTTGTTCCACTCGGCGAACACCTCGTGCATCTCCTCGTTGGTCATCCCGAGAACATCCTTCATTATGTGGTAGCACTCGCAGATGAGCTGAATGTCACCGTATTCGATGCCGTTGTGCACCATCTTGACGAAGTGGCCGGCTCCGCCTTCTCCGACCCAGTCGCAGCACGGAGTGCCATCGCTGACCTTGGCGCAGATTCCCTGGAATATCGGCTTCACGTAAGGCCATGCGGCAGGAGATCCGCCAGGCATCATAGAAGGGCCCTTGAGGGCTCCCTCCTCTCCGCCGGACACGCCTGTGCCGACATAGAGAAGCCCCTTGCTCTCCACGTAGGCGGTGCGGCGCGTGGTGTCCGGGAAATGGGTGTTGCCACCGTCGATGATGATGTCCCCCTTGTCGAGAAGCGGGATGAGCTTGTCGATGAAATCATCCACGGCCTGACCGGCCTTCACCATGAGGAAGACCTTGCGCGGGCTCTTGAGAGAAGACACGAAATCCTCGAGGGAATGGGCTCCGTAGATGTTCTTGCCCTTTCCTCGGCCTTCAATAAACTTGTCAACCTTTTCTACAGTGCGGTTGAATACACTGACATGGAAGCCTTTGCTCTCCATGTTGAGGACCAGGTTCTCCCCCATTACGGCGAGTCCGATAAGTCCGATGTCTGAAACCGGTTTCATATTGTCATTCTGTTATTTGGTTTACTTTGAAGCCCAGCTCCCCAAGAGCTGCGGCGGTGAGGGCGTCGCCCCCGTGAAGATCCAGGGTGAAAGCCGACGGCTCCCTGCGCACAGGGTAGTCGCCGCGGAGTTTCTCGAACGAGGCGAGATTATCCCGCAGGGAATCGCTATCCTTCATGACGTCGTAGGTATGAAGAATGGCCGCCGAGAGCACTTCCTGACGGCTCTTCCCGGCAGCGTCGATGCTGAACTCCAGCGGCACGGACGGTGACGGGATATTCTCCGGGAACCACTCCGTCAGCGGAAGCCCGAGCACCTGCGAAACGGTTCGCACGCTCGCAGAAGTGCCGTTGGCCTTGCCGTCGGCGCTGTAGCCGGCGATATGTGGAGTAGTGATATCCAGCAGAGAGACAAGCTCCGGATCGAGATCCGGCTCCCCCTCCCACACGTCGAGGACGGCGCCCGCAATCGAGCGGGTCTGAAGGGCCTTCTTGAGGGCCGCATTGTCCACCACCGGCCCACGGGAAGAATTGATGAGAATCTGCGAACGCTTCATGCCTCGCAGCCGCTTCTCATCGAAAAGATGCCAGGTTGCATCCTCCCCTTCCTTGGACAGGGGCACGTGCAGGGTGATTATGTCGCTCTTCTCCAGGATTTCGTCCAGACTCACGAAAGCAGTGCTCCCTTCCCTGCGTTCGCGCGGAGGGTCATTGAGCAGCACCTTCATCCCGAGCGCCGAAGCGGCCCGGGCCACCTTGGAGCCCACGTTGCCAACCCCGACGACTCCGAGAGTCATCCCTTCGAGCTTAAGGGAGCGCATCCGGGCGAGACTCACCAGAGTGGAGCTGACGTACTGCTTGACCGACCAGGAGTTACATCCCGGAGCATTGCGCCAGATGATGCCGTTCTGCTCGCACCAATGGGTGTCTATGTGGTCATAGCCTATCGTCGCGGTGGCGATCACCTTGACGGAAGAACCCTTGAGGAGCTTCTCGTCGCAGATGGTGCGGGTGCGGGTGATCAGTGCGTCCGCATCCCTGACCACTTCGGGAGTGGTTTCCTTTCCGGGGAGATACACGACCTCCGCGTAAGGTTCGAGAACCCCGCGGAGGAACGGTATCTTGTTGTCGCAAACTATCTTCATCTCAATCCTTGAATCTCTCCGGATAAGCCCAGAGTCCGAGCGCCGGATTGGAGATGTAGTAGATCTCCTCCCCGTCCGGCATGGTGTTCCATCCGTCCTTGAGACGCTCCGGATGATAGTGTTCCATTATCTCGTCGAGGGTCCCGTACTTGAAGCCCACGCCCTCTATCTCCTCCCGGCTCATGTCCGGACCCGGGCAATACGTGATCGTGAAGCGCCCCTCGGACGAGCCGTGGATAAGGTGAGCCGACGCTCCGAGATTCTCCTGAAGGTCGGCGTTCTTCTCGGTAGCCTCAAGCGTATGTGGGGGTCCCTTGTAGCCGTACTTGCGAATCAGGGTGTCCATCGTCTTGTCCTCCCCGAACTCCTTGAGCGCCGGGGCGATCACCACGAGCTCCGCCCCGTCGGCAAGCGCCATCCTGGTGCGGTAGATGCTCTTGTTGCCAAGCCACGTGCTCTTGAACTCCTCCGGGTCGAGGTACACCAGACACTTCTTTATCTCGTGGTCCACCATTATGAAGTTGGTCTCAAGAGAGAGGTCGGAAGCCTTCTGGAAGCACTCGAAGTCGTCTCCGATGAAGAGGCCCTTGAGCTCCATCTCCCCGCTCTCTTCGTTCTTGGCACGGACGGTGAGGACATATACTATAGGCAAATCCTTGATAAAATGCGTCCTCGCATACTCCATCACGTCGCGCACCGGCGACTTGGCCCGGCCCATTATGCGTTCGAGTCCGTAGGTCGCGCCGATATAGTGGCTCTTGTTGATGCCCTCCGCGCCGCCTACCCCGACGAAGATGTTCTTGGTATAGTTGGCCATGCCTATCACTTCGTGAGGCACGACCTGACCTATCGAGAGAATCAGGTCAAAGGACGGGTCGAGCAGGAGCTTGTTGACCTGCGCCGGCCAGCTGTAGTTGAGCCTGCCCTCCGAAACCTTGTTGACGTACTCGGAAGGGACCTGCCCCACGGTAGCGACGTCGTTGCGCCAGTCGTGCACACGGAAACGGTCGGCCGGGACATGACCGAACATGGTCTTTATCTGTTCGTCCGTCATCGGGGAATGTGTCCCGAGCGCCGGCATCACGTCCGTGAGCGCGTCGCCGTAGTAGTCATAGACCATCTCGGTGATTGGCCCGGCATACGAGTTGAGGCGGGTGAAGTCCGGCGGCAGAGCCAGCACGCGCTTCTTCTTCCCCATCTTGTCGAAGACCTCCTTCAATATCGCCCTGACCTCATCGGGAGTGATATTGTCCGTCTTGGAACCTCTTGCGTAGTACAGCATAGCCCTCTTCTATCTCTTGACGCGGGCGTTGCCCTGCCAGATGCTCCATACCTGCTCCTCGTCGGCCGGCTGACCGTAGTCAGTGAGGAACGTGGTGGCAAGCGCGCCGCTCGCCCAGCCGAACTGAATCCACTTCTCAGGCTCCCATCCCTTGAGGACGGCGTAGAGAAGACCTCCCACGAATCCGTCTCCGCCGCCGATGCGGTCAAGGACGTGGATTTCGCGCGGCTCGACCACGTGCCAGGTGTCCCCCTCAAGCATGATGGCGCCCCAGTTGTGGCTGTTGGTGTTGTTGACCTGACGGAGCGTGGTGGCGAACACCTGTGCTCCCGGGTACTCCTTCTTGACGCGGCGGATCATCTCCTTGAATCCATCAATCTTGGAGGCGATGTCCTTGCCGCCGGCCTCCGGACCCTCGATTCCCAGGCAGAGCTGGAAGTCCTCCTCGTTGCCGATGAGGATGTCGGAGATGCTGCAAATCTCGGAGAAGATGTCGTGCAGCTCGCTCTCGCGACCCTTCCAGAACGAAGCGCGGTAGTTGAGGTCGAAGCTGATGCGGGTGCCGTATTTCTTGGCAGCGCGGGCTATCTCGAGGCAGAACTTGCTGGTGTCAGGGCTCAGCGCGGCGATAAGGCCGGAGAGATGGACAATCTGCACGCCCTCCTGACCGAAAATGCGGTCGAGGTCGAAGTCCTTGACGTTGAGGGTGCGGCCAACCTCGCCTGCACGGTCATTCCACACGCGCGGTCCCCTGGAGCCGTATCCGCTGTCGGCGATATTGATCTGATGCCTATAGCCCCACGGGCCTCCCTGAGGCACTTCCGGGCCCTCGAAATCCATCCCGCGCGCACGGAGGTTGGACTTGATGAAAGCGGCGAACGGGCTGTCCTTGACAAATGCGGTCAGAACCTTGACCGGAAGGCCGAGATAAGAAGACACGCTGGCGACGTTGGTCTCGGCGCTTGTGGCCTGAAGATGCAGAACATCGCTGCTGTGTACCGGCTGGCCGTTTTCCGGAGTGATGCGGAGTCCCATGCTGGTAGGGACAAGAAGGGCGTATTTGCAGCCCTGCTTAAGTGTTATATCCATATTGTTGAGTGTTTCAGTCTAATCCACAAAGGTAATCAATTATTTGTTCTTTTCAGCTTCCGGGGTTCCTTTCGGGAGTTCCCAGTCCTGTTTCTTGGAGGCGCGCTGCGGAACCTGATGGAGTTCGGTGAAGACGTTGTTGTCCTCTATCACTATGTCGGAGAGCTGATACTGATCAGGCTTTTCGGCGATTTCAATGGCCTGCTCGGTGCAGGTGAGGCGGCAGTTCCTGATGGTGACGTGCTCCCCATAGGACATAGGGATGTCCTCGCGGCCCTTGAGGTCGAAGAACTGTGTCCACGGATGCACGTAGAAAGCCCAGCGCACCTCGCCGGTGACGTTCTCCACCAGCACGTACTCGTAGCGCTGCGGAGTATCGGGACGCATCTTCATCTGGAGCAGCCGGGTGGCTCCGTGAACCTCCGAGTCGCGCAGGATGATGTTGCGTCCGCCCACGCACTCGCTTCCGAAAGTGATGACCCCCGGCCCCTTGCCGAACCAGCATTTCTCCACGAGGATGTTGTTGTTGACCCCGTTGTCCGGGTCGGTATCCGCCCACGGTCCCTTGCCGCCCTTGATGGCGATGATGTCGTCATTGACGGAGATGTGGCAACCTACGATATGGACGTTGTCGCAGGCATCCACGTCGATGGCATCGGAGCTCGGAGCCGCCACCGGAGAGTGTGGGGCGAAGATGGTCACGTCCTTGATTCTCACGTAGTCGCACTTGTAGAGATGGGTCGTCCAGAAACCGGAATTGCGCAGAGTAACGCCCTCGATGAGGACGTCCTTGCTCCCCGCGACGTAGATCATGCGCGGACGGAGGGCCTCCAGGTTGGTGCAGGCCGGATTGACGCGGCGGCGTGTCCAGAAATCCCGCCAGTAGCGGAGACCGTTGCCGTCTATCACCCCCTCTCCCCTGATGGAGAATCCCTGCACGTCATAGGCGTTGACAAGAGCCGCTATGTAAGGCTGTATCACCCCCTCGATGTGGACCTTGGCCACGGGATAATCGGAGATGTCATCGCTACCCTTGAGCACCGCCCCCTTCTCGAGCAGAAGATGGGTGCCGGACTTGAAGAAGAGCGAACTCGTGAGCCACACCCCCTTCGGCACGACCACGGTCCCGCCCTCGGCCGCAGCTGCGGCGTCTATGGCCTTCTGGATGGCAACTGTCTGAAGCAGAGTGCTGTCGCGCACCGCGCCGTAGTCGGTTATGACGAACCTGCGAGCCTGGGAGGCCGGGATGGCGGCAGGCTTGGAGGAGAACCATTTTTCTACAGGAGTCCCGTCGGGCCACGATTCAGCGCGGCAGACAGGCGTCGCCAAGAGGGCGACAATGATAAGGGGAAAGATCTTTTTCATCAGCGTGGTTTTGATATTTGAGCAAATATAGGCATTTATCTTCTTTTTTATCACTATTTTTGTGCTTCGCATAAAAATCGAAAAATTATGGACAATGCAGTCATAGACGCGATCAAGACCCGCCGCAGCATCAGGAAGTACTCCACCGAGCAGGTCTCCGACGAAGAACTCAAAGCCGTGCTCGAAGCCGGCACCTACGCCCCGACCGGGCATAATGCGCAGGATCCGCTCATCGTGGCGGTCCAGAATCCGGACATCATCAAGAGGCTCTCAAAGCTCAACGCCCGCATAATGGGCACGGAGGGAGACCCGTACTACGGAGCTCCCACCATCGTGCTCGTGTTCGTGCCGCGCCCCGAAGACAACCCCAACTCCGTCCAGGACGGTTCGCTCGTCCTCGGCAACATGATGCTCGCCGCGCATTCGCTCGGGCTCGGTTCCTGCTGGATCAACAGGGAGCGCGAGATGTCGGACACCCCGGAAGGCAAGGCCCTGCAGAAGGAGCTCGGCATCCCGGAAGAGTACATGGGGATCGGAGCCCTTTCGCTCGGCCGCCCTGCAAGACCGAATCCGCAGGCGCTGCCGCGCAAGGAAGGATACTGGAGGATCATTAAATGAAGCGGAAGGGGCACTACTTCAGAAACGGAGTCCTGGCATCGGCCCTCGTTGGAATCGGCGGCGGATTCGAATACCTGAGACTTGTTCTGGCCTCCCGCAGGCCCGCCAAGGCCTCGGCGATGACCCTCCGCAAAATCCTCTTCTACGCCCGCAACAGCGAATACGGCCGCGAGCACCACTTCAGTGAAATCCTGCTTGCAAAAAGCCACAAGGAGCTGCTGGAGCGCTGGCAGAAAAACGTGAACCTCAACGACTACGAGGATCTCCGTCCGCTCGTGGAGAGACACAAGCACGGGGAGGAGGGCGTGCTCTTCCCCGGCAAACCGGTGATGTACGCCACCACTTCCGGAACCACCAGCGAGCCCAAGTGGATTCCGCTCACCAGGCCCTATATCTGGAACATCTACAAGAAGATGACCCGGGTGTGGCTCTACAACTTCATCAAGAACAAGCCCAAAGCCCTCTACGGCAACCTCCTCACCATCGTGGGCCGCGACGTCGAGGGGCACGCCCCGGACGGCACGGTCTACGGTTCGGTGTCGGGAGTGACCCGGGCCGATGCGCCGCCGTTCATCAAATACCTCTACGCCTGCCCGGACTGCGTCTATGCGATAAGCGACTACACGGCCAAATACTACGTCATCAACAGGATCAGCATGGAGAAGGACCTCCACATGATCATGACCGCCAACCCTTCCACCATCGTCGAGATGCAGAGCAGCATAGACAGGTGGTACGACGATATCGTGAACGACATCGAGAACGGCACGCTGACGGACAAGATCGATGTCGACCCCCGGATACGCAGGCAGCTCCTCGACATACTCAGCCCCAACCCGGAGCGGGCCGCGGAGCTTCGCTCCCTCAAGGAGAAATACGGCCGCGTGCTCCCCAAGCACCTCTGGCCGAACCTCCAGATGATGGACACGTGGAAATGCGGCAACACGAGGATTTTCCTCGACAAGTTCAAGGACTCGTTCCCCGAGACCATGTTCCACCAGGAGCTGGGATATTTCTCCTCGGAGTGCCGCTTCGGCCTCGTCGTCGATGACACGAACTACACGGTTCTCTTCCCGCACATGCATTATTATGAATTCGTTGCGGAGGAGGACGTCGATGCCGCCAAACGCGGCGAGACGGTGCGCTTCTGGCAGGTGGACGAGCTGGAGCAGGGCAAGCGCTACTGCCCTTACGTGACCACTTTTGCCGGACTTTACAGGTACAATATGAACGACCTCGTGGAAGTGGGGACCAAGTTCCACAACACCCCGAGGGTGTTCATGATCCAGAAAATCAACGGCATAGTCTCCATCACCGGAGAGAAGCTGCACGAGAAGCAGTTCTTCGACGCCGTGACGCAGGCTTCCGCCCTGACGGGGCTCAAGGTGAAGTTCTCCATAGGATTCGCCGTGCCGGAAGAGTCCAGATACCATTTCTATTACGAATTCGAAGACCCTGCCGTCACTCCGGAACAGATGCAGGAGCTCAACCTGAAAGTGGATTCCATCCTCCAGAAGGAGAACATAGAATACGAGAGCAAGCGAGAATCTTTCAGGCTCGAAGTCCCTGCAGCCCACAGGCTGGTGAGTGACGCTTTCGAGAAGTTCAAGAAGGCCTGCCTCGCCGAGGGGATGAGGGACGGGCAGTTCAAGCTCAACCTTCTGCTGCAGGACGAGAAGCGCCACGCCAAATTCAAGCAGCTCGTCGCCGAATGAGCGGAGGCGGCACATTCCGGGCGGTCATCTTCGACCTGGACGGAACACTCTACGACTCTTCGGGGCTTCACCGGAGAGTCGCGCTGAAGGAACTCTCCCGTCTGTCACTGTTCCGCCTGCTCAGAGAAAGGCGCGCCCGCAAGTCTCTGGCGGGAAGGAACTTCGGAAGCGAGGCCGCATTCAAGAAGGCCTTTTTCAAAAGAGTGCCGCCAAGGTGGTATCTTGAAGAATATCTGCCCGATATGGTGGCCATTCTCCGAGAGCACTACCAAGGAAGGGAGGGGCTCGCGGCCCTGCTACAGAGCCTGAAGGAAGCGGGAGTGAAGACCGCCGTCTTCTCCGACTACGGCTTCGTCCGCGAGAAGCTCGACGCCCTCGGCATAGATTCGGATCTGTTCGACGGCCTGTTCGATGCCGCATCCCTCGGAGGGCTCAAGCCCTGCGCAGAGTCTTTCACCAAAGTCGCCAAGGCTCTGGGAGTGAGACCGCAGGACGTGCTTATGGTCGGAGACCGCCCCGACACGGACGGCAAGGGGGCTGTTGACAGCGGAATGCAGTTCATACGCCTCGTCCGCCCGGGGGAAGCCGGACCGCCGCAGGACGGCTCGTCAAGAGAACTCTGCTGGAAAGAATTAAAAGAATATATCCCCACAGAAATAACCCGATGAAACCAC
>CAVGYS010000032.1:8714-11298 GCA_963633505.1 Oscillibacter sp. MSJ-31 | reverse complement strand
GAATATTTCAGCGATCCGGACGGAGAAAGCCTCGAGTATTCCGTCAAGGTCCTCTCCGGCGGCACTTCTACCGTCAGCACTCGTCTGAATGGGGAGACTCTCGTTGTCACGGCCAAATCCTACGGCACTGCAACCCTTCAGGCAAGCGCCACCGATGCACGCGGGGAGAGCACGACGCAGACGTTCTCCGTCCTTGTGAGAGACGGCTCCGTTCCGGTGGACCTCTATCCTAATCCGGTCAAGGACAACCTCTATGTCCGCACGGCCACCGTACAGACGGCGGACATCACGGTTTCCAACAAGGCCGGCGCCGTGGTGCTGAGCACCGTGGGAGGCACCTTGGATCCTTTCGCGCCGCTCGCGCTCGATATGAAAGACCTCCCGGGAGGAGTGTACTATGTGACGATAAAGAGTGGAGAGTTGGATGCGACATATTCAGTAGCAAAGCAGTAGAGTATTATGAAAAAGACAGTTTCAACAATTCTCATATCCGCGGTGACGCTCGTTGCGGCCTCTGCCCAGAGCATGCCGTCGCTTTTCATCCCGTCCGATCCGACTGCGGCGGCCCTATCCGGAAGCACCCTCGCGCGGGAAGCCACCTCTTTCGCGGCAGCCGACAATGCTTCCGCGATGTCGTTCTCCTCGAAGACTTTTGCCATAGCTTCTTCCTATGGCATGTGGGCTCCGAAGGCGGCGGACAGCAAGGTTATCGGCATAGGGTCTTTCTTCCGCGTCGCAGAGCGGGTTAGAGTGGGTGTGATCGGGTCATATCTTTCCGACAATCCGATGAACGTCACCAACGCCAACGGCGCGGTGACGGGGAGTTTCTCTCCTAAGGACATCATTGCGCGGGCGGCTGTCTCGTACCTGCTGACGGACGAACTTTCGCTCGGCGTGGGCGGCAAGTTTGTCAGCTCCTCGATAGCTCCGGACATGTCCGGGACAGCTTTCGGCGGGGATGTTTCGGCCACTTTCAGACAGGATGGTATCACTGCGGCCCTCGCGCTGTGCAATCTCGGCTCGTCAATAAGCTATGGCAAAGACAGCTATGCGATGCCGACCCTTGTAAGGGCCGGAGGCGCATACTGCAAGGGGAGTCTCGTGCTGAGTGCCGAGGCCGACTATCTTCTGGATGGAGCTTTCGGCGCCGCTTTGGGTGCTGAATACGGCATAGCCGACATCGCTTTCTTGCGTGCCGGCTATCACTATGGGGCTGAGGACAAGGGACTTCCGTCCTTCGCTTCCGCCGGACTTGGAGTCAAGTTCGCCGGAGTGGAGCTGAACATGGCGTACCTTCTCGCCTCCGAGACTCTCGGCGGTACGATGACTTTCGGTCTGGAATACAGCTTCTAGCTCTCTAAAGAGTCTCTCTTTTGAGACTCTCTATGTACTGGTCTATGCGCCGCAGCTCTCGCGGAATCGCGATGTGCTGCGGGCAGGCCCCTACACATTTGCCACAGGCGATGCAGTGGTCAGCCTGACGGACGGCGGGAATCGCCTTGTCGTAGGCGAGAAGGTAGCGGCGGCGCGCCTTGGCGTAGCCCTCCTGCTCACTGTTGACCACGTAGGTGCCGGCATTGACGTTGTCGTTGTAGAAACTGAATATGCCGGGGATGTTTATCCCATAAGGGCAAGGCATGCAGTACTGGCAGCCCGTGCAGCGCACGAGAGGATAGTTCTCAAGCCTGTCCGCCACCTCCTGCAGAAGAGCTTTCTCTTCGTCTGAAAGCGGTTTGAAGTTGATGTAGGTGCGGAGATTGTCCTGGAGGTGCTCCATATAGGTCATCCCGCTCAATACGACCTGCACGCGCGGGTAGCTCCCGACAAATCTGAAGGCCCAGGATGCGAGCGATTCGCCCGGTTCCCGGGCTTTAAGCATGTCCGCCGTTCCCGCCGGCATGTCGGCGAGTCTTCCTCCGCGAAGAGGCTCCATTATCACGATAGGGATTCCCCTGCGGTCGAGTTCGTTGTAGAGGTATTCGGCATTGGTGTTGCGTCCGCCGGCGTGGGTCCAGTCCACGTAGTTCATCTGGATTTGCACGAAGTCCCAGTGGTATTTGCCGCTGTCGTGCAGGGCCATCATCTCGTTGAATCCACTCTGATTGCCGTGGAAGGAGAAGCCGAGGTTCCTGATATGCCCTGCGGCCTTTTCCTTTAGCAGGAAGTTCATTATCCCCGTGCCGCCGAAGCGCTGCTCGAAGTCCTCGCCTCCGCTCAGGCTGTGCAGCAGGTAGTAATCCACGTGGTCGGTCTTGAATATCTCAAGCGACTTGCGGTACATCTTGACGGAATTGTCGTAGGAAGCGTCCGAGAAGTTGGACAACTTCGTGGCGAGCAGCCACTTCTCGCGCGGATGACGGTTGAGGGCCTCCGCCGTGGCCCTTTCGCTGTCCCCCTCCAGGTACACGGGGGAGGTGTCGAAATAGTTGACTCCGTGCTCCAGGGCGAAGTCCACAAGGCGGTTGACCTCCTGTTGGTCGATGTGCCGTTTGCCGTCATCTCCCTGCGTCATCGGCCAGCGCATGCAGCCGTAGCCGAGCAGTCCGATTCCGGGATAATGTTGACTCACGGAGCCTTTCAGAGC
>CAVGYS010000032.1:0-8704 GCA_963633505.1 Oscillibacter sp. MSJ-31 | reverse complement strand
GCCTTGTCATTTTGTGTGGCGCTCTCTTCCACGAGAGTTTTCGGAGCGCAGGCTACGAGTCCTGCGGCTGCCGCCCCGAGTCCTGCGGTCTTGAGAAATTCTCTTCTGTCCATGGCGTTCTGTCTTAGGAGTTGTTTCGGCTGTGGATGGAGATTCCGTCCACGGTGATTGCACTTATCGGTCTTGCAGGGCAAAGATATTCGCAGGCTCCGCAGCCGATGCACTGAGCCTCGGCCACCACCGGAATCCTCCTGCGGTACCCCTCGGAAGCTATCATCCGCACCGCTCCGGTAGGGCAGTGGCGCGAACAGTTGCCGCATCCCGCCTCGTCCTTGGCTGCAAAGCAGAGGGAGAGGTTGACCTTGGCGGTGCCTATCTTGTGGGAGAGCTTCTCATCCTTGTCGAGCGGGAGTATCGCCCCCGCCGGGCATACCTGGCTGCACGTCGTGCATTCCGGACGGCACCATCCCTTCTCGTAACCCATCTGTGGCTGGAGGAAATGCTCTATGTCGGTGGAGGCCCGGAGCACTCCGTTAGGGCAGTTGCTTACGCAGAGCTGGCAGGCCGTGCAGCGGTCGTAGAAGTCCTTGACGCCCCTTGCGCCGAACGGCACGAGTCTTTCTGTACGTTCCGGAGTGGTCTTCTCCACGACATCGGCAAGGCCTCCGTCAAGTCTCTTGTTCTGTGCTCCGAGAGCAAGGCTCCCTCCGATGAGGGCGGCGGTGCTCATAAAGGCCCGGCGACCCTTGTCAACGGCGGCCTCTTCTGCCTGCCGCTTCCTTCCGGGCAGGGAGAATCTGAATCCTATTCCGCTCTTTGGGCAGCTTCCCAGACAGTCAAAGCAGTCCACGCAGCGGCTGTGGTCTATGCTGTGGGTGTCGATGTCGATGCACGACGATTTGCATCCCCGCTCGCATTTGCGGCAGGAGACGCACTTGCTCCGGTCTATCGTGATCTTGAAAAGTGAGAAGCGGGAAAGAAGTCCCAACACGGAGCCCACGGGGCATATCGTGTTGCACCAGCCCCGCCCCCAGATCCAGGCGCAGACGCAGATGACAACGAGGGTGACGCCTCCCGTGATGAGCAGCGCCGGAGCAACGCTCTCCTCTCCTGCGGCGAGCCCCGCGATGCTGCGCACCACCCGCCCGTAGGCGCTGTACGGCGCGAGCAGGGTGAGAAGCAACTGGCTGAAAGTGAGAGCGCTTATGATGACTATGGCGAGCACTCCATATCGAACCGCTCGCGCTTCCTTGACGAAATGTCTCTTTGGTTTGTGCCCTTTCCGGGAGACGAGTTGTCTAAGCCGGATGACAATATCCTGAAACACTCCCATCGGGCAGATGACGGAGCAGTAGATTCGTCCGAAGACGAGAGTGAGCAGCACGATGAAGGCGATGCCCCCGAAATTCAGAGCCATACAGGACGGAAGGAACTGGAGCTTGGCCATCCAACCCCACCATTGGTGCCCGATGCCGACAAAAAGCAGCGTGATCCCCACGAAAAACAGGGCGGCCGCGGCGATTCTGACTTTTTTTAACATATATGGAAATTCTCAGGATTTCTAAAACCGAGCAGGAAGGACTTCACCTCCATCCTCTTCTTGCCTGCGAGCTGCACGTCTTTCAGCGAAATCGCTCCGTCCGCAGTGCCGATGGCAAGATATGTCTTGCCGTCTGTGAGAATCTCTCCCGGAGCGGCGTGCAAGTTGACTTTCTCCGCACGGTAGATTTTTAGGCTGAGCGGAGCCCCGTCTCCTTCTGCAATCTGCGTGAATGCCGCCGGGTAAGGGCTCAGACCGCGAATGAGGTTGAAGACGTGTTCGCTGCTGTCGTTCCAGTCGATGCGGCAGGTCTCCCGGGTGAGCTTCGGTGCAGGCTTGAGCACCTCGGACCCCTGGATGAACGAGCGTTGTACCCTTGTCTCGATGTTGTGCTCGATGAGCCCCTCGACGGTCTTGAGCACGAGGTCGGAGCCTATCTCCATCAGTTTGTCGTGGATATCCCCCGCCGTGTCGTCCGATCCTATCCGGCATTCGTGCCGCATCAGGATGCCTCCGGTGTCGATGTCCTTGTCAATCATGAAGGTGGTCACTCCGGTGATCTTCTCTCCGTTGATGACGGCCCAGTTGATAGGGGCGGCTCCCCTGTACTGCGGCAGCAGGGCGGCGTGCAGGTTGATGGTCCCGAGTTTCGGCATCGACCACACGGCCTCCGGGAGCATACGGAATGCCACGACCACGATGAGGTCCGGCTTCCATGCCTTGAGGGCCGAGAGGAACTCCGGATCCTTGAGCTTCTCCGGTTGCAGCAGAGGCAGCTTGTGCTCTATCGCGTAGCGTTTTACGGCGCTCTCGTTCACCTTGAGGCCGCGACCGCTCGGCTTGTCCGGGACGGTGACCACGCCGACCACTTTGTACTTGTTGCGCAGCAGGTTGTCAAGCGGGGCCACGGCGAATTCGGGAGTCCCCATATATACTATGCGCACAGGGCGGAAGAAGCCGGAAATCTTGCTCTTGAGCCTCCGCCTCCAGGTTTTAAACTGATCCATATTGAAAAGTTCCGAGTCGTTTATAGCCTTCCAAGTCAGGAATATTCCTATCGGGGCGAGAATGAAGGTGGAGATGAAAGCTCCGCTGAATGCTCCGATGGCCCCGTCTCTTGCGAGTTTGGTTCCCGAGATGTCCACCACCCAATACAGGACGAAGAACAGCACGGAGACGATGGCGCTGGTCCCGAGGCCGCCCTTGCGTATCAGCGAGCCGAGAGGGGCTCCGATGAAGAAGAGGATGAAGCAGGCGAGGGCCTGCGCGAACTTCTTGAGAAGCTCTATGTCAGTGTGCCTGATGTGGTAGTCCTGCTCGTAGGTTTCGAACTTGAGATTCCCGATTTCCGATGCGTAACGGCTGGCCTTTTCGCTCGCTTCCCTGTAAGCGATGGCTCTGCTGTCCAAGTCTTCCCACTCCTCGAAGCCGTCATAGGTGAAGGCGGCTCTGGAAGGGTTGCGCAGGGCCGTGTCCAACTGGGCGCTCTCCTGGAACGGTTTCATCCGGATGATGTTGGCATAATGGACGCGCTGGATTGAATCCACATAGTGGTGCAGCGAGTCGCTCTCGTGCCTAAGCTGCTTCGCGCTCTTGGACTTGGCCTGGTCTCCGAAGCGGCTCGAGTCGGATTTCTCGAAATTGTAGTTGGACAGCGGTACCACTATCTCCTGCCTTGCGAACTTGACCCTCTGGAGGGTGAGGCTCGTGTCGGCATAGCGGATATTGTTGTCTTCCTGATAGCTGGAGCCGTTGAACATCGTGAAGGTGAGGTAGTCCTTGCGGTTGGACATCCTTATCACGGCCGAGTCGGCCAGGGTCAGGGAGACGTTGCCCTTGCCGGCGCTGTGGTCATAGACCATCACCCCGTAGAGCATGCCGCTCCGCTTGTTCTGGTCATCGACCCTGAGGACGTAGCCGTCGATGCCGTCGTAGAAAGTCCCGGACGGAATCTTGATTTCGTTTTTCGTGCGGCCGATGTCGTCGCGCAGGGTGTAGATCTTGTTGAACGCGTGCGGCACCAGCCTGTCTCCGATGAAGAACGCGCCCACGGCGATGACCAGCGAGGCCGCCGTCAGCGGGGCGATGATGCGGGAGAACGACACTCCGGCCGCCTTGATGGCGAGAAGTTCATTGTTCTCGGCCATCTGCCCGACGATCATCATGGATGCGAGCAGGGTGGCGAGAGGGAGGGCCTGCGGGAGAATCGTGCAGGCTCCCCACATCAGGAACTCGAGGATAATCCTGAGTCCCAGTCCCTTGCCCACCAGCTCGTCTATGTAGAGCCAGAGAAACTGGAGCAGGAGGATGAAGACCACGACGAGGAGGATCGCGATGAGCGGTCCGATAAATGACTTCAATATGAAGCGGTCGAGTTTCTTCATCCTCCGATGCCAGGGCTAATTGTCGGAAGTGGCGGCCTTGACCAGGGTGTCAAGGGCCTCTTTGAGTCCGGCGGCGTTCTTTCCGCCGGCGGATGCGATGCCGCTCTGTCCGCCGCCGCCGCCCTGAATGAACTTGGCGGCTTCGCGTATGTCCTTGCCGGCGTTGCGCCCCTTCGCGACGAGGTCGTCGGAATACATCAGCAGCAGCTGAGGCTTCCCGTCAAACTCGAAGGCAGCGGCGAGGGCCGTGTTCTTGAGCTCCTTCTGGAGAGCGCAGGCGGCATTGCGCAGCATTGACGGGTCGGCGCCGTTCTCGCTCACGTGGGTCGCCACGATGAGCTTGATTCCTCCGACCTCCTTGGCCTTGGCGGCGAGCAGCCGGGCGAGTTCGGCGGCCTTCTGTTTCGTGAATTCTTCCGCCTGCTTCTTGAAGTTGGCGTTGTCCTCGATGAGGTGCTGTATCGCTCCCGCGAGGTCAGGCACGTTGTTGAAGAACGAGCGGGCTGTCTTGAGAATCTTCTGCATTCCGAAGACGTAGGTCTCGGCGGCCTCTCCGGTGACGGCCTCGATGCGCCGTATTCCGGCGGCTATGGCGCTCTCCGACAGGATTTTGAAGAATCCGATGTTGCCGGTCGCGCTGGTGTGGCAGCCGCCGCAGAGCTCCACGCTCGGGCCGAACTTCACCACGCGCACCCTCTCGCCGTATTTCTCTCCGAAGAGGGCTATGGCTCCCATCTCCTGCGCTTCGGCCATCGTGGCGTCGCGCTTCTCCTCCAGAGGGAGGTTCTCCCTGATGAGCTGGTTGACGCGGCATTCCACTGCGGAAATCTGCTCATCGGAGAGTTTCTCGAAATGCGAGAAGTCGAAACGGAAGCTGCCGTCGCAGACAAACGAACCCTTCTGCTCCACGTGGATCCCGAGAATCTCTCTCAAGGCTCTGTCGAGCAGGTGGGTGCAGCTGTGGTTGGCCGCAATCTTGCGCCTGCGCTCTTCGTCCACCACGAGGGTGAATTCGCCTTCGCAGTTCTGCGGAAGCTTCTCAGCCACGTGGATGGTGAGGTTGTTCTCCTTTATGGTGTTGAGGATCTTGATCTGCTCCCCGTCGGCGGAGATGATGACTCCGGTATCCCCGACTTCACCGCCCATCTCTCCGTAGAACGGGGTGCGGTCGAACACGAGCTGGAGCATCTCCTTGTTCTTCTGGACAACGGTTCTCTGCTTGAGCAGCAGGGCGTTGTCGGTCCTGGTGGAGTCGTAGCCCGTGAACTTGACTTCTTCTCCGCTATGGTAGCTCGTCCAGTCTCCGAACGTGTTGGCCGTGGCGTTGCGGGCCCTGTCCTTCTGTTTCTGAAGCTCCCGGGTGAAGCCGTCCATATCCACGTTGCATCCGTTCTCGGCGGCGATGAGCTCCGTGAGGTCGATAGGGAAGCCGTAGGTGTCGTACAGCTTGAACGCGTCCTCTCCGGAGATGATCTTGCCCTCTCCGGCCTTCGCGATGCAGTCGTCCATCAGCCTGATGCCCCTGTCCAGAGTGCGCAGGAAGGCCAGCTCCTCCTCGCGGATGACGTTCTCGATGAACTTCTGCTGCTTGGCGATTTCAGGATAGGCCTCGCCCATGTCGTCCACGAGCTGCTGCACGAGACGGCAGAGGAACGGCTCGCTCAGGCCGAGGAAGGTGTATCCGTAGCGGACGGCGCGGCGCAGAATTCTCCTGATGACGTATCCGGCCTTGACGTTGGACGGCAGCTGGCCGTCGGCGATGCTGAAGCTGATGGCCCGGATGTGGTCGGCTATGACCCTCATGGCGATGTCGGTCCGCTCGCTCTCGCCGTAGCGGTGTCCGGAAATCTCCCCGATTTTCCCGAGGAGCCCGGTGAACACGTCCGTGTCGTAGTTGCTGTTCTTGCCCTGAAGCACGCAGCACAGGCGCTCGAATCCCATTCCCGTATCGATGTTGCGCGCCGGAAGGCTTTCAAGGTGCCCGTCTGCCATGCGCTGGTACTGCATGAACACGAGATTCCAAATCTCTATCACGTGCGGGTCGGACTTGTTGACCAGGTCTCGTCCGCTCAGGCCCGTGGCGGCCTTCTCTTCGGGGGTGCGGATGTCAATGTGGATTTCGGAGCACGGACCGCACGGGCCGGTGTCCCCCATCTCCCAGAAGTTGTCGTGCTTGTTGCCCAGCAGGATGTGATCTTCCGGCATGTGCTTCAGCCAGGCTTCCTTGGCCTCCTGGTCCATCGTGGTGCCGTCCTCCTCGCTGCCCTCGAACACGGTGGCGTAGAGCAGCTGCGGGTTGATCTTATAGACTTCGGTAAGGAGTTCCCACGCCCAGTCTATCGCCTCTTTCTTGAAGTAGTCCCCGAAGCTCCAGTTTCCGAGCATCTCAAACATCGTATGGTGATAGGTGTCGTGCCCTACTTCTTCGAGGTCGTTGTGCTTTCCGCTCACTCTCAAGCATTTCTGCGAATCCGTCGCACGTGGGTACGGGGCCTTGGCATTGCCCAGGAAGATGTCTTTGAACTGGTTCATTCCGGCGTTGGTGAACATCAGAGTCGGGTCGTTCTTGACAACCATCGGAGCTGAAGGCACGACGGTGTGGCCCTTGGATGCGAAGAAATCCAGAAATTTCTGTCTTATTTCCTTAGAAGTCATAATGCTGCAAAATATCAAACAAATCACAAAAATACTACTTTTTTCCGATTTTCCGCTTCCGGGGCGGCACGCTCCTTGAGGTGAGAGGCCGCAATAGTTAAAAAATCAGTATATTTGCAAGATATGCCGAAGTACGTGTTCAATCCCGAGACTCTGACGTATGAAGCGACCAACGAGCCTAAATATGTCAGGTATATCAGAGTGACGCTGCTCTCCGTCGTGGCGGTGGGGCTCGTCGTGACGTACTTCTGGCTATATCTGTCCGTGTTCCATTTCGAGCTCCCGCGTACCGCCGCGCTCAAGCGCCACCATGCCGAGTGGGAGGCCAGGATGAACCTGATGGACAGGAATCTCGACATCTGCGAACAGACGCTTACCGGCATAGAACAGAGGGATGATGACGTGTACCGTTCCATATACGGACTCAACCCGATTCCGTCCGAGCTCCGGAATTCCGGAATCGAGGGGGTCAACAGGTATGCGGAGCTGGATATGCTCGGGGCGAATTCGCATCTGAGGCGGATCGTGCGCCGTCTGGACGATCTCACGAAGCGGACCTACGTGCGAAGCAAGTCCCTTGACGAGGTGGGGGAACTCTCCCGCAAGGCCGGGGATATGATTTCCTGCGTGCCGAACGTGCCGCCGATACTCCCCGTCCCCGGCAACTACCGGCTGTCGAGCGGCTTCGGCTATCGCATAGATCCCGTCTATGGCGGCGGGGAGCGTCACGGGGGTCAGGATTTCGCCACCAAGACCGGAACACCGGTCTATGTCACCGGAGACGGGGTGGTCGAGAAGACTGGCATGCATCTGTGGGGCTACGGCAACGAAATTGTCGTCGATCATGGCTATGGCTACAAGACCCGTTATGCGCATCTCAACACCATCGAGGTGGCTGCGGGGATGAAGCTGCATCGCGGAGACCGCATCGGCACGGTGGGCAGCACCGGCAAGTCCACCGGTTCGCATCTGCACTACGAGGTGATTTACAAGGGGAACAGGGTCAATCCGATGAATTTCCTGGACATGAACATGTCCGAAGACGAGTATCGGGCGATGATAGAACGGCGCAGCGAGGAGGACCGCTCCTCCCAGGCCAAGAGTACGATGGAGCTTCTCCGTCGGGGGAGGAAGGCGCAATGAACAGGAGGAAGCTGGAATTCGACCCGAAGAGCTTCAGTCTCGGGAAGGCGCGCGTCAAGGTTGGGCGGATACTGCTGGTATCCGTGGGTTATCTGCTTGCCACTCTGACTCTTGCCGTGCTGGTGTATTGCGTGTTCGCCATTTTCTGGCGTACCGACGTGGAGAGGGAGCTGAGGAGGGAGATAAGGATGTACGAGCAGCTCTACCCTTCGTTCGCCCCGAAAGAAGAACTGCTGCGCGACGGAATCGCGAATCTTCAGCACAAGGATAACGAGATATACGACCAGGTGTTCCATTCCAACGCGCCGGAGGCCGACCCCGCGTCAAGCGGGGATTTCCTCTTTGCAAGCGCGTCGGTGCCCGATGCCAAGCTGGCGGCCTACACCCGCGACAAGGCCGATAGCCTTCTGGCCGTGTCCGCCGACGTGGACGCCGCTTTCGAGAGGATCTTCAGGATGCTGTCCCGTGAGGGCGAGGACGCCGTGCCGCCGATGCGACTGCCCGTGGATGGGGTCACTTATTCGCAGATCGGAGCTTCGACGGGGATGAAGATGGATCCGTTCTACAAGGCTTATGTCTATCACGAGGGGCTTGACCTGATCGTGGCGCGCGGCACGCCGGTGCTGGCCACGGCCTCCGGCGTAGTGCAGAAAGTGCAGACTTCCAAGAAGCTCGGCAAGACCGTGGAAATCCTCCACGACGGGGAGTACGTCACCGTCTATGCCCACCTTGAATCCGTCAGCGTCCGCACCGGGCAGCGGGTAGGGGTCGGAGCTAAACTCGGAACCGTCGGGATGTCGGGCAAGGCGTTCGCCCCGCATCTTCACTACGAGGTGCGACGGGGCGACGAGTTTCTCAACCCGATCAACTTCATCTTCGCTTCCGTGAGTCCGGCCGAGTATGCCAATATGCTTTATATGTCTGTAAATACAAAACAGTCAATGGATTAACTATATGGAAAAGCTGTTCTATACCATAGGGG
>CAVGYS010000031.1:10313-11410 GCA_963633505.1 Oscillibacter sp. MSJ-31 | reverse complement strand
GTGCAATAGTCTTCCGGATGGCGGGCCACAAGATGCAGGTCTTCGTATTTCTTCTGTATCAGTTCAGTGTCCGCCCTCGCGTCCTCGGAGCAGATGAACCTCTCTCCGATGCTGACCCTCTTGCGCCCCCAGTCGAAGTATCCCAGATAGACGGGGCAGTCCAACGCACGCGCGATGGTATGGTATCCCATCTTCCACTTGTGTACGGGCTTGCGAGTGCCCTCGGGAGCTATGCAGAGGTGGAATTCTCCCTCCGAGGCCTCTATCTCGGAGATGACGCTGCGCACCACGGACGCGCCGTTGCTGCGGTCGACCGGGATGCATCCCAGATGGCGGAGAACAGGGCCGAGCGGCCAGGAGAAGAACTCTTTCTTGATCATCACTCGGGCGGTGTGCCCCAGACTCTTATAATAGAAGTATGCGACCAGAAAGTCCAATATGCTCGTGTGCGGCACCCCGAGTATGATGCACTTCTGTTCGGGAGCCACGCCGCTTTCGGCCTTCCAGCCGAACATTTTCATGACAAGGCCGTAGAAATTCATATCCGTCAGATGTTTATGTCTTCGAGCTCCTCTTCGCTGCGCAGGTTGCGCATTATGAATTTCTGCCTGTCGATGGTGTTGTCACCCATATAGAAATTCATTATCTCCGTTATCGACTCCTCTTCGGCGAGGCTGACCGGGTCCTTGCGCATCTGGTCACCTATGAAGTGGATGAACTCTTCGTATGAGATCTCTCCAAGTCCCTTGAAGCGCGTGATTTCCACGCCGGTCTTGAGCTCCGCCGCAGCCTTGTCGCGCTCCTCCTGATTGTAGCAGTAGCGGTTGGCTTTCTTGTTGCGAACCCTGAACAGGGGGGTCTGGAGAATATAGACGTGTCCGCGCCGTATCAGGTCCGGGTAGTATTTCATGAAGAAAGTCAGGAGCAGCATGCGGATGTGCATCCCGTCGTCATCGGCATCGGTGGCGACGATGATGTTGTTGTAGCGGAGGTTGTCCAGGTCGTCCTCCACTCCGAGCGCGGAAATCAGCAGGTTCAGCTCCTCGTTCTCGGCCACCTTGCGCCGGCTTTCCTTGTAGCAGTTGATGGGCTTGCCC
>CAVGYS010000031.1:3494-10303 GCA_963633505.1 Oscillibacter sp. MSJ-31 | reverse complement strand
GCCCCGAAGGGAGAACACGGCCTGGCAGTTGGCGTTGCGGGCCTTGGTTATCGTTCCGCTCGCGGAGTCCCCCTCGGTGATGAAGATGGAGGAGTTCTCGACGTTGTCCTGATTCTTTTCGTTGCGCTTGTCGTTGTAGTGGAAGCGGCAGTCACGCAGCTTGCGGTTATAGACGTTGGTGCGCTTGTTGCGCTCGCGGGTCTTCTTCTGGATTCCGGAAATCTCCTCGCGCTCTTTCTGGGACGATTTGATCTTCTCCTCGATTACGGGGGCTATCTCCTTGTGTATGCGGAGGTAGTTGTCCAGATTCTTGGAGATGAAGTCGTTGACGTAGGAGCGGATCGTCGGTCCGATGTCGGTCTTCATCGTGCCGCCCTCGCTGATGGTCTTCTCCCACATGTAGTTGGAACCGAGCTTCGTCTTGGTCTGGCCTTCGAAATTCGGCTCCTGGATGCGTATGCTGATGGCTCCCACGACTCCCTGGCGGCAGTCGGCGGCATCGTAGTTTTTCTTGAAGAACTCCTTGAGGGTCTTGGCGATGGCTTCGCGGAACGCGGCCAGATGAGTGCCTCCGTCACGGGTGTTCTGCCCGTTGACGAACGAGGAGATGTTCTCGCCGTAGGCGTTGCAGTGGCTCAGGACAATCTCTATGTCCTCGCCGGTCAGGTGGATCGGCGGGTAGAGCGGGTCTTCGTCCAGGTTTTCGTTGATGAGGTCAAGCAGGCCGTTCTCGGACTTGTAGGCCACTCCGTTCAGCGTGAGGGTCAAGCCCTTGTTGAGGTAGGAGTAGTTCTTGACCATGGTCTCCACGTAGTCTTCGTTGAACGCGTAGTCGCCGAACATCAGGGAGTCCGGCGTGAAGCGAATGAGGGTGCCGTTCTTCTCTTTGGTCGGCGCCGAGGAGCTTTCGATGAGTTTCCCCCGGGAGAAATGCGCATGCGAGCACTCTCCGTCGCGGTGGGAGCAGACGTAGAAGTCGGACGAGAGGGCGTTGACCGCCTTGGTGCCGACGCCGTTGAGCCCCACGGACTTCTTGAACGCCTTGTCGTCGAACTTGCCTCCGGTATTGAGGATGCTGACGGCGTCCACGACCTTGCCGAGCGGGATGCCGCGTCCGAAGTCGCGGACGCTCACCGTCCCGTTCTCCATGCTGATGCGTATCTGGTTGCCGAAACCTGCGGAGAACTCGTCTATCGAGTTGTCGATTATCTCCTTGAGCAGCACGTAGATGCCGTCGTCCGGGCTGCGTCCGTCCCCCAATCTTCCGATGTACATCCCCGGACGGAGCCGGATGTGCTCCACCCCCTCTATGGTGCGTATGTTGTCTTCTGTATAATTATTTTGTGCCATTCTTCTTCACGATTCCCTTCAAGTGGAGTATCACGGGTTTCTTCTGCGCGGAAGTATATACGCTGAGCGTCTTGTCGAAATAGGTCGGCCCCTCGTCGTTGGAGTAGGTGGCCTTGATGCTGCCCTTTTCTCCCGGGGCTATCGTCTCGCGGGTCCATTCGACCCCTGTGCACCCGCAGGATGACACCACGGCGAAGATGGTCAGCGGCTCGTCGGAACTGTTGGTCACCGTGAACGTGCAGGTCAGAGGCCCCGCGCTTTGGGATACCTGTCCGAAGTCGTGGACCGTCTTGTCGAAAGCGGGCTGTGCGCCGAGCGCGAGAGACAGCAGGAGTACAATCAAGCTCTTCATACAGATGCAAAGTTAGCAATAAATCTTTGCCTTGAAAAACTTGTTAATTCAGATTTTCCTGCTACTTTTGTCCTTTGATTGAAAAAACACACTTAATTATGGCTTACAAAATTGATCCTAACGTCTGCGTTGCCTGTGGCACGTGTCAGGGCGAGTGCCCTTCAGGGGCTATCAAGGAAGGAGATGTATATTCTATCGATCCGGATGTCTGCATAAGCTGCGGCGCATGCGCTGACGCTTGTCCGATGGGCGCGATTTCCGAGGCATAGAAGGACAGCTTTTCCTTATGAAAAGAAAACTTATAGCGGGGGCTCTTGCAGCCCTCTTTGCGTTTGTGCAGGCCGGAGCCTATGAGCTCGTGAAACCGGACCTGACACTGAAGCTCTATCCGAAAGGACAGGGAGTCGATATGGGGATAGTCGAGGGCGGCAAGGCGATCACCCTGGGCCCTCTGGAGCCTAACGGGCTGAACGGGGCGAACACCGTCAACGAGCGCGGCAACGTCGGCAATATCGGGGACGACGCCTACATCGACATCTACCTTCCGAAAAATTGCAACGGGCAGATGATAGTCGTATGCCCGGGCGGCGGATATTCCAACTGCTCAGCCGCCAACGAGGGTTCTCGCGTGGCCGACTGGTGCACAAAGCGCGGCATAGCCGTCTGCGTCGTGCTCTACCGTATGCCCAACGGGCATAGTCAGCTGCCTCTGCTCGACGTGCAGAACGCTTTCCGCTACTGCCGCCACCATGCCGCCGAGTGGGGAGTGAAGCAGATCGGGGTGATGGGCTTCTCCGCCGGCGGACATCTCGCCGCATCGGCATCGACGCTATTCGTGGATGAGGTGACGAGGCCCGATTTCTCCGTGCTCATCTATCCGGTCATCAGCTTCGAGGAGTTTGTGACTCACGCCGGTACCAGGATGAACCTTATCGGGGCGAAAGCCGGGAAGAAGGAGGTGGAATACTACTCCCTTGAGAACAGGGTCACCGCCAATACCCCGGAGACGATTCTCCTGCTCAGCGGCGATGACAGGGCCGTCCCTCCGGAGAACAGCCTGCGCTACTACAGCGCCATGCAGCGTTGCGGGGTGAAGGGCGAGCTCCATATATTCACGAGCGGCGGTCACGGCTGGGGCTTCACGACAGTGGAGAATTCCGGACGGGACAATCTCGGGAACCAGAGGGAGAACTTCTTCCAGATTCTCGGGCGCTGGCTCGAAGACCGCGGCAGGGGTCTATGATAGACCGTTTCCGGCTGAAAGTTTTTGCGACCCTCGCGGAGCGCGGAAGTTTTTCCGCGGCCGCGAGGGCGCTTGGCATTTCGCAGCCGGCCGTCAGCCAGAACGTGGCTGAACTGGAGAAATATGCCGGAGCGCGGTTGCTGTGCCGATCCAGAGGGGGAGTGAGCCTGACCTGGAAAGGACGGCAGTTCCTCTCCCGGGCGGAAGCCGTACTTGCGGCCTACAGGGCTCTGGAGGAGAGCTGCAAGGCTCCGCAGACGATACTCCTCTGCAACGTCCTGCACGAAGGGAAGAAGACCAATATATTGATTGACAGGGGATTCTTCGCGGATATGGGCGCTTCGGGCGACGTGGGCGCCGACCGCAGGATCGATGCTTCGGGCCTTGAAATCCGTCCTCTGACATTTGACTGCGACGCGGACCTTGACACTCTTCCGCCAGCCGAAGCGGGAGTCGGCTTCTTTGCCGGTCGCTGCTCCGACTTTCAGAGCGCGGTTTTGATGCGGGAGAGTACCGGACTGCGGGTGCATCCCGACGTCCCTTATCAGGAGCGTGCTCTTGTCGAGGACAAGTTCTCTGACTATAGTCCGGTTCTGTCTCTTCCCGCCCTGTCCTTGCTTCGTCAGGAAGAGCTCAAGCGCGCCTTCGCCTTTGCGCGCAAGCGCTCGTGGCTGCTCCGTGTGAGTCTCGCGCAGAAGCCCTCCATTACTGGGGAGGCGGCTCTGATGTCCCCTTTGAAATATCTTGATTCTCTGGGGCTTCTTTCTCGTGACGTGCTCCTGTCGGACTGCTCGATGATGGATGAGGAGGACTGGAGGATCGCCTCACGGCGCAGCGTCACCGTCGTCCACTGCCCCTCGCATGACCTTGCCCTGTCCTCCGTCCGTTTCCCATATGAGGCGGCGCTATCTTCGGGGACCAGAATCTGTCTTGGCGGCAGGGGAGAGGCTCTGCGCGAAGAGATAAAGGCGGCGCGGCTGCTCTCTTCAATGGGGCACGACCCCGTCCCTTATAAGACGCTCCTTGCTTGGGCTACGAAAAACGGCGCCGATGCTTTTGGCATCGACGCCGGGGAAATTTCCTACGGAAAGCTTGCGGACGCCGTCCTCGCTCTTCCGTCAGAAGACGCCGTCCCCGCAGAGGCCGCCTCGGTGAGGTACGTCATCTGCAGGGGACAGGTATTATTTGACTTCAGGTCGCATCACAACTTCGATGAAGTTGCCTGAAGCGAGCAGCTCTTCAGCAGTGTTCTTCACGTCTTCGGCTGTCAGCTCCTTTACCGCCGATTCATACTCGGCCGCATAGTCGAAGCCGTATTTCTCGTAGGTTTGCAGCGCGGAGCTCCACCAGCTGTTGTGCAGCTTGTTCTCCGGAACCGTCTTTTCGAGATTCTTCTTGGCCTTGTCGAACTGCTCCGGCTTCGGGCCGTTGTCGGCTATGCCCTTGAGTCCCTCCACGGCGAGAGCGCGGAGCTTGTCGGCCTGCTCCTCGTTGGTCTGGAATGCAACCTGCATCAGGCGGGTCGGGTTAGGTTCGTTGGTGACCTGGCTTATGGCGCTTGCACCATAGGTTCCGCCCTCTTCCTCGCGCAGGGTCTCGGTGTAGATCATGTTGAGGATGTAGCTGAGGGCCTCGTAGTTCACTTCCTTCTTGGCGCTGTACGGACCGGAGGTCTTGTAGAGCTGGAAGACGGTGACCATCGGGGTCTGCATCGTGGTGCGGAAATCGTCGGTCTTCCGTCCGTCGATGATGCCGTCGCCGCGATATGCCCAGTCCGAGGCTTTCTTGCCCTTAGGCAGCGAACCCACGTATTTCTCCACCAGAGGAATCATCTCCTCCTTGTCGAAGTCTCCGACAATCACCATCGTGGCTCCCGCCGCATCCTTGAAGAGCTGTCTGTAGTTTTTCTCAAGAGTTGCGAGACTGGCCTTTGCGAGCACTTCCTTGTCGAGGAGGAATGCACGCTGGCTGTCGTAGATGGTTTTGTTGAGCTCTTTCTGAAGAACCCAGTTAGGCTGGCTTTCAAGATTAGGAAGGAGCGTCTCTATCTGCTGGATGCCCTGAGCATATTCATTGGCGTCGAAGCGCGGAGCGGTGAAGTAGAGATAGAGCAGCTGGAAGGCTGTCTCGATGTCCTTCCTTGTGCTGGTGCCGCTGATGCCGTGCTGATAGGCCCCGATGTACGGATGGATGCCTATCTGCTTGCCGGAGAGCATTTTGCTGACGGTGGTGGCAGGGAACTGGGCCACGCCGGTGTTCTGCTGGTAAAGGGTCCAGACGTTGTTCTCGAAGGAGAACAGGTCTTCGTCCGAGATGAGGCTCTGGCCCCCTTTCTTGAAGAGGTTGAGGCTGATCTTGTCCTTCTCGTATTCGGTAGGAAGCAGGATGACCTTGACCCCGTTCTTGAGAAGGAGGGTCTCGGAGCCGTAGAGCCCCTGCGCGATCTTCTTGACCTTGCCGCCCTTGAGGGCTGCGGCGTTGAGGAATTCCTCAGGCACGTCCTCGCCCGCGTTCTGGCTGAATTCGGCGTTCTCCACCTTGTCGATGACGGACAGGATCTCCTCCTTCGTCGGGTGTTGCAATCCCTCGCGCTCCGGTGCGGAATAAAGCACGACCAGGTTGTCGCGGGTGATGAGCTGCTGTGAAATCTGGTTGATGACAGCCACGTTGAGCTGCTGCATCAGAGCTTTCACCATTTCATATTCCGCCTTCGGATCCATGAATGCATAGTTGTCGAAGAAGTTGTTGATCATCGGCATTATGAACTCGGAGTTCTTGCGGGTGTCCGCCTTGTTGGCTGCGCTCTCGTACTGCGAGAGCACTTCCGTCTTGGCGCGCTCCACTTCGGAGTCCGAGAATCCGAAACGGTGCATCTTCTCCACCTCGGTGAGCATGGCCTCGAATCCCTTGAGCGCCTCTCCGTCCTTGCAGTCAGCCGTGCCGTAGGCTACGTCCATAGTCTCGCAGACGTTGCCCACGCCGAAGTTGGCACTGATGAAAGGCGCGTCGGGTTTTGCGATTATGTCATTGAACCTCTCGGCCATTATGGTGGAGACGATGCTCTTTACGACCTCGGTCATGAGAGCGATCTGGGTATCGTTGTATTCCTCCGGAATCGGCTCGCTCTTCCAGTATGCCTCGAAGGAGGTGCTGGTGGCTTCCGGGTCTGTGATGATTCCGATGATAGGCTCCTCGTTGTCCGGGATGCGTATCACGTCCTTCGCCTTGGGATTTTCTGCCGCCGGGATGTCGGCGAAGGTGCTTTTGATCTTGGCCTCCACCTCGTCGACGTCAACGTCTCCCACTACGATAAGCGCCTGCATGTCCGGACGATACCAGGTGTGGTAGAAGTTCGTGAGGCTCTCGGGCTTGAAAGTCTTGAGATTCTCTTCGCTGCCGATAAGCGAGCATTCGGCATACTTGCTGTCGCCGTACAGGTAAGGGCGGCTCTTCATGTAGAGTCTCCACGAGGCGGTGTTGCGCGAACGCTTCTCTTCGAGTATCACCCCGCGCTCCTTGTCGATCTCCTCCGGGTCGCAGGTCACGAAGTGGGAGTAGTCGTGCATTATCAACAGGCAGGTGTCCACGACCGTAGGGCGCACGAGCGGGATGTTGTTGAGCAGGTAGATGGTCTGCTCAACGCCGGTGGAGGCGTTGACGTTGCCGCCGAACGAGGCTCCGATGCTCTCAAGCCAGTTGAGTATGCCTTTCCCCGGGAAGTTCTTGGTCCCGTTGAAGCACATGTGCTCCAGGAAATGCGCCAGTCCGTCCTGGTCCGGAGTCTCCTGAATGGCGCCGACGTCGGTGGCGAGGTAGAATTCCGCCCTGTTGGCCGGTTTGTCGTTATGGCGGACGTAGTAGGTC
>CAVGYS010000031.1:0-3484 GCA_963633505.1 Oscillibacter sp. MSJ-31 | reverse complement strand
GATCATTGGGGAGTTTCGGGAGCTGCTGCCCAAAACACAAGGTGGCGACACCAAGGAGTGCCGCCACCATAAGAATGATTTTTTTACTCATCTTATATTTGCAAAGTGTAACACTTCAATAGTACACCGCAAATATAGAGTATTTTTGACAAATGTCAATGCACCGGATTACTTCGACGCGAGACGCTTGTAGGTCTCAAGACGAAGTTTTGCAAACTCCTCGGTCTTCTCGAGCAGCTCGGAGGCGTTGTCCGGGAAGAGCTTGTAGAGGGACGCGAATCTCACTTCTCCCTTGAGGAAGTCCTGGAACTTGCTCCAGTTAGGCTCCTTGGAGTCGAGGGTGAACGGATTCTTGCCCTGCTCCTCAAGCATAGGATTGTAGCGGTAGAGGTGCCAATAGCCGCATTCTACGGCGAGCTTCTCCTCCTTCTGGCTGAGTCCCATGCCGGCCTTGAGCCCATGGTTGATGCAAGGTGCGTAGGCGATTACCAGGGACGGTCCGTCGTAGGCCTCGGCCTCCTTGATGGCGTTGAGGTACTGTACCGGACTTGCTCCCATGGCCACCTGAGCCACATATACGTAGCCGTAGCTCATCGCCATCATTCCGAGATCCTTCTTGCGGATCTTCTTGCCGGAAGCGGCGAACTTGGCGATGGCTCCAGCAGGGGTCGCCTTGGATGACTGTCCTCCGGTGTTGGAGTAAACCTCGGTGTCGAGGACGAGGACGTTGACGTTCTCGCCTGAAGCGAGCACGTGGTCGAGTCCGCCGTATCCGATGTCGTAGCTTGCGCCGTCACCTCCGATGATCCACTGGCTGCGCGCCGGGATGTATTGCTTGAGCTTGAGAAGGGACTTGCAAGTGTCGCAGCCGCATTCCTCCATGAGAGGCACGAGCTTGTCGGCGACTTCGCGGGTCACCGCATAGTCGGACCTGTTGTCGAGCCACTTCTGATAGAGGGCCTTCATCTCATCGCTGCAGCACTCGCAGCTCAGACCCTTGGTCATCAGTTCGCCGACGGTCTTGCGGATGCGCTCGGAGCCGAGATGCATGCCGAGTCCGAATTCGCAGAAATCCTCGAAGAGGGAGTTGGCCCAGGCCGGTCCATGTCCGTGAGTATCAGTGCAGTATGGTGATGAAGGGAATGAGGCTCCGTAGATGGAAGAGCATCCGGTCGCGTTGGCGATCATCATGTGGTCACCGAAGAGCTGGGTGATGTTCTTGATGTACGGGGTCTCGCCGCAACCTGCGCAGGCGCCGGAGAACTCGAACAGAGGCTGTGCGAACTGTGAGTTCTTCATATTGGCCTTAGGGTCGCCGGCGGTCTTGTAGCCGACTTTCGCGTTGAGGTAGTCGAAGTTGTCCTGCTCGGCTGTGTTGTCCATATAAGGCTGCATCGAGAGCGCCTTGTCCTTGGCGAGGCAGACGTCCACACAGTTGCCGCAACCGGTACAGTCGGAGACTGAAACCGAAATCGCGTACTTGTATTCTTTGAGATTGGCCTTGCCGTCGGCGAGCTTGATCCCTGCCGGAGCAGCGGCGGCCTCTTCCGGAGTGAGGAGGAACGGACGGATCGCGGCGTGAGGGCAGACGAATGCACAGCTGTTGCACTGGATACACTTCTCCGCATCCCATACGGGCACGCTCACGGCGACTCCACGCTTCTCGTATGCGGCGGTGCCGGCCGGCATGGTGCCGTCCTTGTATGGCAGGAACGCGCTTACCGGGAGGCTGTCTCCGCACTGCGCGTTGACCACGTCGGCAATCTCCTTGACGAACGGAGTCGCGAGGCGGCCGGCATTGTGATTGACGAACTTGGCGTTGATGTTGGCCCATTCCGCCGGGACCTTGACTTCGAGGTATTCGCCTCCGCGGTCAATCGCGGCGTAGTTCATGTTGACGACGTTCTCGCCCTTTTTGCCGTAGGACTTGAGGGCTGCGTCCTTCATGTACTTGACCGCGTCCTCTACCGGGATGATGCCTGAAATGCGGAAGAATGCGCTCTGGAGAATCGTGTTGGTGCGTCCTCCGAGGCCGATTTCAGCGGCGATCTTGGTGGCGTTGATGATATAGAACTTGATTTTCTTGCGCCCGATGACGGACTTTACGAAATCCGGAATCCTCTCCATCGTCTCCTTCTCGTCCCAGAGGGAGTTGAGCAGGAAGCTGCCTCCTTCCTTGATGCCCTTGAGCACGTCGTATTTCTCAAGGTATGAAGGTACGTGGCAGGCCACGAAATCAGGAGTGTTGACAAGGTACGGGGCCTTGATAGGCTCCTTGCCGAACCTGAGGTGAGAGCAGGTGTATCCGCCGGATTTCTTGGAATCGTAGTCGAAATATGCCTGGCTGTAGAGGTCGGTGTGGGTGCCGATGATCTTGATGGTGTTCTTGTTGGCTCCTACAGTACCGTCGGAACCGAGTCCGTAGAACTTGCACTCGGTGGTGCCTTTCTTCACGATGGAGACTTCTCCCTTGGCAGGAAGGCTCTTGAAGGTGACGTCATCGACGATGCCGATGGTGAAGTCGTTCTTAGGCTCCTTGCGGTCAAGATTGTCGAATACCGCTATGATCTGGGCCGGAGTGGTGTCTTTGGATGAGAGTCCGTAGCGGCCGCCGACTACCAGAGGAGCGTTGTCCTTGTCCTGGAAGAGGGCCTTGACGTCGAGATAGAGAGGTTCTCCCAATGAGCCAGGCTCCTTGGTCCTGTCGAGGACTGCAATCTTCTTGACGCTCTTCGGAAGCACCTTGAGGAGGTATTTCTCGGAGAACGGACGATAGAGGTGGACGGTGACGACACCGTACTTGCGCCCGCGCGTGGCGAGGTAATCTACCGTCTCCCTTGCGGTCTCCGTGACGGAACCCATGGCGATGATGACGCATTCGGCGTCAGGGGAGCCGTAATATTCGAACGGACGATACTGACGGCCGGTCAGTTCTCCGACTTCTCCCATATAGCGGGCCACGATGTCCGGAACGGCCTCATAGACCTGGTTGCGGGACTCTACGGCCTGGAAATACACGTCTCCGTTCTGCGCCGTGCCGCGGGTCACCGGAGCTTCAGGGGTGAGGGCGCGTGCGCGGAAGTTGTCGAGGGCCTTCTGGCTGACCATCTTCTTGAGGTCTTCCTCATCGATGGCCTCGATCTTCTGGATTTCGTGCGATGTGCGGAATCCGTCGAAGAAGTGGAGGAACGGAACGGAAGCCTTGATGGCGGAAAGGTGTGCTACGGCCGCAAGGTCCTGAGCCTCCTGTACGGAGCTTGATGCGAGCATCGCAAATCCCGTCTGACGGCAGGCCATCACGTCCTGATGGTCTCCGAAGATGGAGAGGGCGTGTGAGGCGAGGGCTCGTGCGGATACGTGGAAGACGGCCGGGAGCATCTCTCCGGCAATCTTGTACATATTCGGAATCATCAGAAGGAGACCCTGGGAAGCGGTATAGGTGGTGGTCAGCGCACCGGCCTGAAGTGAACCGTGGACAGCACCT
>CAVGYS010000030.1:6463-11449 GCA_963633505.1 Oscillibacter sp. MSJ-31 | reverse complement strand
CGTCGTATGAGTTCATCCAACGTGTGACCTTCGGGTCGAAGACAACTTCCTTGGCGAACTTGCTGAGCCGGGCTTCGATGTAACGCGGAGCGGCGTTGGAGTCGCCTGTGAGAATGTTTCCCCAGTTTCCCTGGCAGTCCACTGTGAAGCCTTTCTGCCCGAGCTGGACAAGGGCTCCGAGAATCGACTGGTCACCGTGCGGATGGTACTGCATGGCCTGTCCGACAATGTTGGCCACCTTGGTGTACGCCCCGTCGTCCATCTTGTACATGGCATGGAGCACACGCCTCTGAACGGGCTTGAGCCCGTCGATGATGTGAGGGACTGCACGGTGCAGAATCACGTACGAGGCGTAGTCAAGATACCAGTCCTTGAACATCCCGGAGAGTTTGAACTTGTGTGCATCCCTCTCCAGCAGCCTGTCGTATTTGCCGCTTTCCGCCCCGTCGTCTTCCACCGGTGCCACGTCATCTTCGATGATTTCCTCTTCCGTAGTGATGTTCTCGTCTTCCATTATCTTATTCCTCGTATCCGAATTTTCTCAATTCTTTCCTGTCTTCCCTCCAGCCCGGGTCCGTCTTGACGTAGATGCTCAAGAAGACCTTTTTCTGGAAGAAGTCCTCCATATCTATGCGCGCCTGTGTCCCCGTGCGCTTGAGGGCTGCGCCTTTCTTGCCGATGATGATGCCTTTCTGGGACTCTCTCATCACGTAGATCACGGCACTGACGTCGTAGCGCTCCGCCCCCTCCTTGAAACTCTCGATCTCGACCTCGCACGAGTAGGGAATCTCCTCCTTGTAGTTGAGGAGAATCTTCTCCCGGATGATCTCCGATGCGAAGAAGCGGAGGTTCTTGTCCGTGAACGCGTCCTTGTCGAACCATGGCGGGCACTCCGGCAGGCGCTCCTTGACGGCTTCGAGCACGCTGTCGAGGTTGAACCTCTCCTGCGCGGAAACCGGAATCACCAAAGCGCGCGGAAGCCGCTCCTGCCAATATTGCATCAGTTTGAGGACGTTGTCCTGGGTGCTGAGATCTATCTTGTTGAGCACGACTATGACGGGACATTCGATTCTGCCGAGCTTCTCCACGTATTCGGCGTTTTTGTCGGCTGTCTCCACCGTGTCCGTCACGTAGAGGATTATGTCGGCGTCTCCCAGCGCTCCGTCCACGAACTTCATCATGTTCTCTTGAAGCCTGTAGCCGGGTTTGAGTATCCCGGGAGTGTCGGAGTAGACGATCTGCCAGTCCTCTCCGTTGACTATGCCCATAATCCTATGCCGGGTGGTCTGCGCCTTGGCCGTCACGATGGAGAGCTTCTCTCCGACCATGGCATTCATCAGCGTCGACTTCCCGACATTCGGATTACCTATGATATTTACAAATCCTGAGCGGTGGGCCATTAGACGTATGCTCCCATTTTCAGAATGTTGGCCTCGCCTTCGGTGAGGTATCTCCATTCGCCTTTCTTCAGGCCTTTCTTGGTGAGACCGGCGAAATAGACCCTGTCGAGAGCCTTGACGGTGTAGCCGAGCGACTCGAATATGCGGCGCACGACCCTGTTCTTGCCAGAGTGTATCTCGATGCCGAGCTTGCGCTTGTCGTTGGGGTCAATGTACTCGAGCTCGTCCGCCTTGACCTCTCCGTCCGTAAGGGTCACTCCGCTGAGAATCTTCTCGTAGTCCTCCTGGGAGAGCTCCCTCTCGATGGCCACCTGGTAGATTTTCTTCTTGTCGTAAGCCGGATGGGTGAGGCGTTCCGCGATTTCTCCGTCGTTGGTGAGGAGAAGCACTCCGGTGGTGTTCTTGTCCAGCCTTCCCACAGGATATACGCGTGCGGAGCAGCCTTTGATTAGGTCGAGCACGGTCTTCTCGGCGTGAGGGTCGCTGGCGGTGGTCACGAAGCCCTTTGGCTTGTTCATTATGATATAGACTTTCTCTTCGCCTTTGAGCCTCTCTCCGTTGAAGCGGATGTCATCCGTCTGGACGTTGACCTTGGTGCCGAGCTCGGTGACTACTTCTCCGTTGACCGTAACCACACCCGCCTGTATGAGGGTGTCGGCTTCGCGACGGGAGCATACGCCCGAGTTGGCGATGAACTTGTTGAGGCGTACGGTATCCTTTACCGGAGAATCGAAAACTTCAGCCGCCTCGTTTCCGTTGACGATAGGGCGGCGTTCGATCATCCTGTTGATTCCCTCGTTTGTCTCCTTGTTGAAATGCGCCGTCGGTTTCGGCCCTTTCTTGCCGCCTCTCTTGGCGTCGAAAGGCTTCTTGCCGAAGCGGTCCGGACCTCTGAATGAGGGCCTTCCTCCTGCAGGGCGCGGTCTTCCCTCGCCATAGCTCTTTCTCTCGCCTCCTGCCGGCCTGTCACCATAATTGTTGCTGCGGCTCTCGCCGTACTGACGCGGTCTGCGGTCTCCTCCGAACGAAGGTCTGCCCTCGTGGCGATTCTCTCCGTAGTCTCTACGCTCACCGTAGCCTCCGCGATTCTCGCCATAGCTCCTTCTTTCACCGTACTGGCGCGGTCTTCTCTCGCCGTCGGACGGTCTGTCGCCATAGTTGCCGCGGCTCTCGCCGTACTGGCGCGGCCTGCGGTCCCCTCCGAACGAAGGTCTGCCCTCACGGCGGTTCTCTCCGTAGTCTCTACGCTCACCGTAGCCTCCGCGATTCTCGCCATAGTTTCTTCTTTCGCCATACTGGCGCGGTCTTCTCTCGCCGAAACTGCGCGGGCCCTCGCCCGCATTCTCGCTCCGCTCGCTGAAATTCACTTCGACCTTCTCGAAATTCGGACGGTCCTGATTCTGTGCAGCAGCTTTTCTTGGTCTAAGTTTCCGGCCTTCCTTTGTAAACTGGTCCATCACTACTTAAGATTAAAAGTATAAGTTATTTTGCCCTCCTGCATCGCAGGTGCGTCAGTGCTCATGTTGAAATGAGTCTGCATCGCCGCGTTCCTTGCGGCCGCGTGGAGAGCCTTGTTCAAAACAGTGGTACCGTCGCCTCCCGGCACGGCTTTAACCACGTTGCCGTAGTTATCCACCCATATATCTACAACGACCTTGCCACTTTCCTGCACGTCATATACCGGTCTCGGTACGTTTCCGACCGTGTTCCGGCCTTTGAGGTGCGCATTCGGCTTGCCGTCTGTTCTTCCTTCTTTCGTGTTTCCGTCACTCTGCCCCGCCGTGTATCTGTCCGAACTTCTGTCGGCTGCGTGTCCGGCTGAGAGCGTCGTGTCCTTTTTTGCCATTCCCGGAAATGCCGCTCTCGGGTCGAGCTTCGGCTCTTCGGGTGTCTCGGGGGTGTCTGCGGGCACGTCCCCGAAGTCGTCCGGTTTCGTCTGCGGGGTGAGGTTCTGCCTCTGTGCCACCTGTGCGGATTCGCTTTTCTGGACGAGGTTCACCGGGGCTGTCTTGTCCGGATTCTCCGATCTCGGAGCATTGCCGTCATATCTCTGCACCGGTACCTCCATCTCTTCCGAGAAATCGATGAGCATCGTCTTCTCCGAAGGCGGAGGATAAATGTATTTCAGGCCTGTGAATGAGACAAAAATGAGCGCGACCGCGTGGACGGCTACAGTCAGGCATACGCCAGTGAGAGTGCCGCGGCGGTCATCGTCATTCTTTTTGTCCTTTTTCACTTCCATCATTCAGCCTGTGTCGCCAATATCACTTTGTAGTGGTTTCGCTTGGCGATGTTCATCACCTGTACGATCTCTCCTATCGGGACGCTTTCGTCCGAATAGATTGCAAAAGTCGGATCCTCCTCGTTCTGGAGCAGCCCCACGAGCTCGTCCTCGACTTCCGTCAGCGGAACGGGTGTCTGGTCTCCGTTGATGTGGAAAGTGTATCGCTCGTCGCCCCAGTCCTTGATCGACACGCTCGCGGTAGCCTTTGCCCCGACCTGGCCTGTGCTCTTGGGAAGCAGGAGCTTCAGCGCGTTGGGGTTGACGAGCGTGGAGGTCACGAGGAAGAATATGAGCAGAAGGAACACGATGTCCGTCATCGAGGACATCGAGAAGTTCGGATCCGCCTTTGTGATTCTCCTGAGAGCCATTATCTGCTACCCTCCATATTTGCGTTTGCCGGGTCGTCAAGCGCGTCCATCAGCTGAATGGTCGCGTTTTCCATACTGAACACGAGCCCCGTGACCTTGGCGGAGAGGTAGTTGTAGCCGAAGTAGGCGAGGATGCCCACTATCAGTCCTCCGACCGTGGTGATCATCGCGGTGTAGATGCCTCCGGAGAGCAGGGTTATGTCTATGTTGTTGCCTGCGTTTGACATGTTGAAAAACGCCTGGACCATACCGAGCACCGTGCCGAGGAAGCCGATCATCGGGGCGCCTCCGGAAATCGTCGCGAGGTAAGGGAGGCTCGTCTCAAGTTTGGCGACTTCCATGTTGCCGGTGTTCTCCACGGCGGCCTTGATGTCCGCCATAGGCTTGCCGACGTGCGACAGTCCGGTCTCCACCATTCTCGCCACAGGGGTGTCGTACTTGGAGCAGAGAGTCTTGGCTGACTTGATCTTCCCTTCGTGGATATAGTCGCGGATGTCCATCATGAAATCCTTGTCCAGCTTCCCGGCGCGCCGTATCTGCCACCACTTCTTGCCGAAGATGTAGATTGCGATGATGGAGAGGGCGAGCAGGACCCACATGAGCGAACCGCCTTTGGCGGCCATTTCAAAAAGAGAGTATGACATCTCCTGCGGGACGGCTGCCGCACCCGCGAGGTCTGTCTGTAGCAAATCAAAAAGCATATAAAACCTAATTTAATACAAAGATACTCAATTTTTTTAAAAGAACGCGCCCTTTATCGGTAATCGACGCCGGACAGGAACAGGGCGTGCCCCGGGACGCTCTCTCCGGCGGCGCTTCTCCTGCTGGCGTGCTGGCGCTGCGGGTCGGGGTCGAGGATGAGCTCCCGGAAGTCCTCTTCGCTCCTTTTGCCCCTCCCGACTTCGAGCAGGGTGCCGACCACCGCGCGGACCAT
>CAVGYS010000030.1:0-6453 GCA_963633505.1 Oscillibacter sp. MSJ-31 | reverse complement strand
GGTCTGCGCTGATGCGGAACATCCAGTATGAGTCCCCTCCTCCGGTCTCGATGCCGAACGTGGAGATTACGGGGACGTACGGCTTCCAGAAAGCCTCGCTGACGGTGCAGATGGAGGTCTTGACATCCGTTCCGGTCTTTTCGAAGCAGCTGAAATCGTGCCTGCCCCCAAGCAGCGCGGCGGCCCGGTTCATCTTCTCGAAATCGAGTCCCGGGTAGGTGTACAGATAGGAGAATCTGTCCACGAAGGGGTCTTTCGTCCGGTGCAGGAAGTAGGTGTATTCGCGTCTGGACGCATCGAATCTTGCGTGAAATCCGCCGTCTGCCGGACAGATCGAGCTGACGGCTATCCCGGAGGGGAGGATGGCATTCAATTTGCAAGCCAAACGCCCGGTGTCAAGCCCCTCTTCGGCATCGAAGTGGGCGACGTACCCGACAGCGTTGACCCCTGTGTCCGTGCGCCCGGCCCCGGTGAGCCTCACCTCGTGCCGCAGCAGGGTCCGCAGGGCGTCTTCCAGTGTCTGTTGGACGCTCGGGGCGGCGGGTTGGATTTGCCAGCCGCAGAAGCTGTCGCCACAGTAGGAAAGCTTGACAAGGTAACGCATAATGAGTAGAAAACGAACGCAAAAATAGATAAATAAATGGAAAGTGTAAATATCAGGGAGCTCAACGACCGCATCCAGAAGGAGAGCGGCTTCGTGGATATGCTCTCCCTGGAGATGGGCAAGGTGATAGTGGGGCAGAAGCATCTGGTCGAGAACCTGCTCATCGCCCTGCTGTCAGACGGCCATATCCTGCTTGAGGGCGTGCCGGGTCTTGCCAAGACCTTGGCGATAAGCACTCTCGCCAAGGCGGTGGACGCCAAGTTCAACCGCATCCAGTTCACCCCTGACCTCCTCCCTGCCGACGTGACCGGAACTCTGATCTACTCTCAGAAGGAAGAGGCCTTCGAGGTGCACAAGGGACCGGTCTTCGCGAATTTCGTCCTTGCCGATGAGATCAACAGGGCTCCGGCCAAGGTTCAGGCCGCTCTTCTTGAGGCCATGCAGGAGCGTCAGGTCACCATAGGGGACCGGACATATCCTCTTCCGGAGCCGTTTCTGGTCATGGCGACCCAGAACCCTATCGAGCAGGAGGGGACGTATCCTCTCCCGGAGGCGCAGGTGGACCGTTTCATGCTCAAGGTGGTGGTCGATTACCCGAGCCGGGACGAGGAGAGACTCATAGTGAGGATGAACAACAGCGGGGAATTCCCGACACCTTCCAAGGTCGTGGGACTGAAGGACATCGTCCGGGCGAGGGAAGTGGTGAGAGAGGTATATATGGACGAGAAGATAGAACGTTACATAGTGGATATCGTGTATGCGACCCGCTGTCCCGAGGATTACGGGCTCGGGGATCTCAAGGGCTTCATCTCCTACGGAGCCTCCCCGCGCGCCAGCATCAGCCTGTCCATGGCTTCCAAGGCCTATGCGTTCATCAAGAGGCGCGGCTACGTGATTCCGGAAGACGTGAGGGCCGTGTGCCCGGAGGTGCTTCGTCACAGAATCGGCCTCAGCTATGAGGCGGAAGCCGACAATGTCGTGACCGAGGAGATCATTGAAAAAATCATCAATGCCGTCATCGTCCCATAGCGCCACTTCGGACCTGCTGAAAAAGGTCAGGAAGATAGAAATCCGGACAAAGGCCCTCTCCCATCAGATTTTTGCAGGCGAGTACCATTCGGCTTTCAAGGGTCGCGGTATGGCCTTCAGCGAGGTGAGGGAATACCAGTGGGGAGATGACGTCCGCTCGATGGACTGGAACGTCACGGCCCGTCTGCGCGCGCCGTACGTCAAGGTGTTCGAGGAGGAGAGGGAACTCACGGTCGTGTTGCTTGTCGACGTCAGCCGTTCCGGACTCTTCGGAACCAGCGTCCAGACCAAGCGGGGGATGTTGACCGAGATAGCCGCCGTGCTGACGTACAGCGCGATACTCAATAACGACAAGGTGGGGGTGCTGTTCTTCTCCGACAAGGTCGAGAAGTTCATCCCTCCGGCGAAAGGGCGCACGCATCTGCTCCGCATCATACGCGAGATGCTTGAGCTCCAGCCCTCTTCCGACGGGACGGACGTCAACGGGGCCTTGCAGTATCTGACAAACGCCATCAAGAAGAAGTGCACCGCGTTTCTTCTGAGCGATCTGCTGGACATGGACTCCGGTGGGAATCCGAGATACGAAGAAGGGCTGAAAGTGGCTGCGGGCAGGCACGACTTGAGCGTTATCAAGGTCTTTGACCCGCGCGAGAGGACGATCCCCGCCGTGGGGCTCGTACATGTCAAGGACAGCGAGACGGGCAAGGCGGCGTGGGTGAACACCGACAGCGCGAAAGTCCGTCGGGCCTATGCCTCCTGGTTTTCTTCGCTTGCGGGTAAAGAGAGCGCCTTGTTCAAAAAGTACGGGATAGACAATGTTGAAATCGCCACGAACTCCGACTATGTGAAGGGGCTGATGGCTTTGTTTTCACGAAGATGAGCTTGTTGACTCTGATATTGGCCGCGGTTCTGGACATCGTTCCGTCCGGTCAGGCGTTTCTGAAACAGTTGACGCAGAGGGATTCCGTCCTTGTCGCCGACCAGCTTGAATATGGCTTCCGGCTCGATTCGGTGAAACCCGGGACGATGCTCGCCCTGCAGGATTTCAGCGAAGTCTCGGACGACACGCTCACCCTTGTAAGGAACTGGAGGCTTGACACTCTCAAGAGGTCGGATTCCGGGATGCAGATTCAGGGGAGCATAGTCATTGCCCCGTTCGAGGAGGGGAAATACACGCTTCCGCAGATTGCAGTGCGACGTGAGGATGCGTCCGGAAGGACGGATACGCTCCTCTTCGAGCCTCCCGTCCTGGAGGTCAAGACAATGCCCGTGGATACCGCGACGTTCGTGATGCACGATATCAAGGGGCAGATGGGCTATCCTCTGACTTTCAGGGAGATTCTCCCCTGGATTGCCGCTATCTGGATAGTCGCGGCACTTGTCATACTCATCGTGAGCCTTGTCAAGATGAGGCGCTCCCGCAGCGCGGGAGAATTGCATCACAGCGACGATCCGCCTCATATCGTGGCGCTTCGGCGGCTGGACAGGTTCAGAGGGAATTCGTATTGGAGTCCGGACAAGCAGAAAGCCTTCTATTCCGGGATAACCGACGCTCTGAAGGATTATATCGACGCGCGTTTCGGGGTGGACGCTCCGGAGATGACTACGTCGGAACTTTTTTCGGCTCTGAAGAGTGAAAAGGACATTACTCCGGAACTGTATTCGGAGTTGCGCGAGCTTTTCGAGCGTGCCGACTTCGTCAAATTCGCCAAGCTCATTGCTGATGACGATCAGAATGCCGCCGCGCTGCCTGTAGCCGTGCGTTTCGTCACTTCGACGTACAAGGTCGAGCCTGAGGAGGGGCGGAAGGAAGATGTTCTTTGAGTATCCGCATCTGCTGTGGCTCCTGCTGCTGCCGCTTCTTCTCGTGGCGCGCTACGTCTATGTCGAGCTCAACGAGCGCAGGCCGCATCTTAGAGTCTCCTCGCTGCGTCCGTGGACGGAAGGCGGACGGACGGTGCTCTCGGTCCTGAGGCATCTGCCTTTCGCCCTGCGCATCGCGACGCTGTCTCTAATCATCGTGGCCATCTCCAGGCCGCGCTCTTCCAATGAAGTGGAGAAGCGCGACACGGAGGGAATCGACATCGTCCTTGCGATGGACGTGTCCACGAGCATGCTTGCGCGGGATTTCACTCCCGACAGGCTTTCGGCGGCCAAGGACATAGCCATAGAGTTCATCTCCCAGCGTCCTTCCGACCGTATGGGGATAGTGGTGTTTGCCGGAGAGAGCTACACGCAGTGCCCTCTGACGACTGACCGGGCGACGCTCATCAACCTGATGAAGGAAGTGCAGACGGATCTCATCGAGGACGGTACGGCGATAGGCAACGGGCTTGCCACGGCTGTGGCGAGGATGATGGACTCCGATGCTCCGAGCAGGGTGGTGATACTTCTCACCGACGGTGTCAACAACCGGGGGGAGATAGCTCCGCAGACGGCCGCAGAGATAGCCAAGACCTACGGGATACGGGTATATACGATAGGTGTGGGGGCCAACGGGACGGCTCCCTATCCCGTCATGACTCCTTGGGGCGTCGAGGTACGCAACCTCCAGGTGGAGATCGACGAGGATCTGCTCAAGGAAGTGGCGCAGACCACGGGCGGGCGTTACTTCAGGGCCACGGACAACACCAAGCTGGCGGAGATATATTCCGAGATCAACAAGATGGAGACCGCCCGCACGACCGTGGACAGTTTCCCGGTCTATAAGGAACTCTTCGGGCGTTATGCTCTCGCGGCGCTCATCTGTCTCATTCTTGAACTCTTTTTTGGACTTGTAATGTCGAGGAGGTTGCCGTAATGCTGTACTTTGCTTCACCCGGATATCTGTGGCTGCTGCTGCTTGTTCCGCTGCTGCCTGTCATATACGCTCTGTTGAGGTTCTTGCGCCGGCGGAGGCTGCGCTCCTTTGGGGATGAGACTCTGGTGCGCGAGCTGATGCCCTCGTGGTCGTCCTCCAAGGGATGGTGGCGCGTCATACTCTTCAGCCTTGCTTTCGCCTGCTTCTCGGTCGGGATGTCCCGGCCGTTGATCGGAGCGAAACTGGTGGAGAGGGAGACGAAGGGCGCGGAAATCGTGATATGTCTTGACGTTTCCAACTCCATGCTGGCCCAGGACTATTCTCCGGACCGGCTTTCGAGGGCGAAACTTGCCATTTCCAAACTTGTGGACCGCCTTCAGGGGGACAGGATAGGTCTGGTAATTTTTGCCGGCACTTCGTTCGTGCAGCTGCCGGTCACCACGGACTACGTGTCCGCCAAGATGTTCCTGGGTTCGATAGACACCCGTTCCGTACCGGTGCAGGGGACGGCGATAGGGGATGCCATCCGCACGGCCGCCAAGAGTTTCAGCGCGCAGAGCGAGAAGAGCCGGGCCATCATCGTGATAACGGACGGGGAGAATCACGAAGATGATGCCGTGGCGGCGGCCCGCGAAGCGCACGAGACCGGAATAAGAATTTATACCATAGGTGTCGGCACCGTCGACGGCCAGCCGCTCAAGATAGACGGAGAGCTTCTCAAGGACAAGGGCGGGAGCATCGTGGTTTCAAAGCTTGACGAGGCGGTGCTCAAAAAAATAGCCTCGGTAGGCGGGGGTGCCTACGTGCATGCCGGCAACGAGGAGTTCGGGCTCAATCCCATCATCGAAGACATCGGCAGGCTGGAGGATGAGAGGTTCAACTCCATCGTGTTCGAGGAATACGACGAGCAGTACATGTATTTTTTCGCTGCGGCTCTCCTGCTGTTCGTGCTTGAGATGCTCATCGGGGAGAGGAAGTCAAAAAGGAGGTTGTTCTGATGATTAAGAAAGTAAAGAAGACGCTCGCCGTGCTTTTCTTCTTGTCCCTTGCCGTCGCTGCGGCGGGGCAGGCGGACAAGCGTGACGTCAGGGCCGGCAACCGGAAGTTTCGCAAGGGGGAGTTCAAGGAAGCCGAGATAGACTATCGCAAGGCCCTGGTGAAGGATTCCATGTCGGTGACGGCGCGCTATGACCTTGCCTCCGCCCTGTATCGGCAGGAGGATTTTGAGGGCGCCGGAAAGATTCTGTCCGGAATTCCGGAGGAAGCCTCCTCAGCGGAGAGCTTTTTCAACGCCGGGGACGTCGCCTTGAAGCGCAAGGACTATGCTGCCGCCGTGAAGTCTTTCAGGGAGGCACTGTTGCTTGATCCTGATGATCTCGATGCCAAGGAGAACTATGTCTATGCCAAGAAGATGCTTGAAAATCAGCAGAATGGCGGTGGCGACAATCAGAATCAAGGCCAGGATCAGGACAAGAATCAGAATCAAGATCAAAACCAGAATCAGAATCAGGATCAAGATCAGGACCGGAATCAGGGCGACGGGGATGATAGGCAGAATCAGGATAATCAAAATAATCAGGAGCGGCAGTCTCCGCAGCAGGAGGGGATATCCCCTCAACAGGCTCAGCAGATGTTGAAGGCCGTCCAGGCCAAGGAAGATGAGACCCGCAACAAGGTGGAGAAGGAGAAGGCCGCACTGTTGCAGTCAAGACAAAAGGAGAAGAATTGGTGATGATAATAAGAAGGTTGTTTTCAGTTATTGCGCTGTCGGTGTCGGCGCTTTTCGCATCCGCCCAGCCGACGATCAAGGTTCAGGCTCCCAATCTCGTCGGAGTGAACGAGCAGTTCAACGTGACTTTCGTGATTTCCGGAGAGGATTCCCCTTCGGATTTCGAGTGGAGCGCCGGGGATGATTTCCAGCTCGTGTGGGGCCCGCAGAAGGGGCGCTCGTCATCGATATCCATAGTTAACGGACGTAGTACCAAGTCTTCGCAGACCACCTACTCCTACATCCTCATGC
>CAVGYS010000029.1:0-11923 GCA_963633505.1 Oscillibacter sp. MSJ-31 | reverse complement strand
CATCTGGTTCGCCGGGATGGACGTCACCGGAACCGATGCCAACAAGTCATACGAAGACGTCCTCGTGACAGGCTATGACGAGAAGTCCAAGCCGATATACGACAGGACCCGGAAGTCCTTCTCAAGCACCTACTTCCTCTCCCAGAAGGGCAACAAGGCCCTCTCTTCATGGTCAGAGCTCGTAGCGGCCGACGGTTACACCCCGCTCTCCGGGAGCGCGCTGCTGGGCGCCGCATCCTTTGACGGAGCGGACAGCTGGTTCGACAAGGTCAACTTCGTCGGAGCTTTCGGAGACGAGAACTGGGCGGAAGGCTGGGCGGAGTTCGACCCGGAGAACGCCAGATACTAAGAAGCTGCCTCGAAAAAATCCCGCATAATAAAATTCGGGGATCATTTCAAAACAGCTTCCAGCTTAAATTCTATAACAATGCGCCGTCATCAAGGCAGCTGTCCAGCTCCTTGGTGATGGTTTCTTTGTCGAGATGCTGGCCGATGAAGACGATCTTCTCCATCCTGTCTCCATACTTCTCGTCCCAGTCCTTGGCGAGCGAGGGGTCGCGCAGCATCATCTCGGCGAGCTCCTCCCTGTCCATCGTGGCGTACCACAGGCCCGCGTCCTTGATTGACTTCTGGACTCCTGCCTGCTCGAAGAGGTAGCACTTGTCGGTGTCATCGGTGAAATAGCAGATGCCTTTGGCTCTGATCACCGACTTCGGCCATCTCTTGGCCACGAATTCGTCGAAACGGTTGATGTCAAACGGCGCCCTGCGGAAATATACGAAGGTGGAGATCCCGTATTCTTCGGCTTCACCCTCCTCTTCGTCGTGCAATTCCTCATGTCCGTCACCCTCTATCTCCGATATCCACGAGGCGGAAGTTGCGACGGCGTCGAAGTTGAACATCCCGGTGTAGAGAATCTTGTCGAGGTCGATGTCGCAGAAGTTGCTCTCTATTATTTCGGCCTTCGGCTGGAGCTTGCGGATGATGCTGCGGATTCTGCCGAGGTCCTCGCTCTTCACTTCGGAAGCCTTGTTGAGTATCACTATGTTGCAGAACTCTATCTGCTGAATTACGAGGCTTTCGAGATCGTCCTCGTCGAAGTTGCGCATTGGCAGGGTGTCTCCGCAGCTGAATTCGGTCTGCATCCTGAGCGCGTCGACCACGGTGACGATGCAGTCCAGCTTCGGCATGGGTCCCCGCACGTAATCGGGGGCGAGGGAGGGGATGGAGCAGATTGTCTGCGCGATCGGTGCAGGTTCGCAGATGCCGCTCGCCTCGATGACGACGTAGTCGAACTTCCCTGCGGAGGAGATCTGACCGATCTGCTCCACGAGATCCATCTTCAGGGTGCAGCAGATGCAGCCGTTCTGCAGGGCGACGAGACTGTCGTCCTTCTTGCCCACGACTCCTCCCTTCTCTATCAGGGACGCGTCGATGTTGACTTCGCCAAGGTCGTTGACTATTACGGCGAACTTGATTCCCTTTCTGTTTGTCAGAATGCGGTTTACGAGAGTCGTCTTGCCGCTTCCGAGATATCCGGTAAGAAGAAGTACCGGAACTTCATCTTTTCTCTTTGCCATTGTCTAATTCGTCAAAAAACTCTACGGGGTCGTGAACCCCGTAGAGAGTAGTGTATGGAAATGTAGCTGCGTCTATTTGCAGTACAGATTCAGGATGGTCTCGTAGAGCTCCTGCTTGCCGCTGGTCTGCTTGGGCTCACCTTTCTTCTTGGCGTAGTCCACGAGCTGCTCGAGGCTGAGCCTGCCCTCCTCGAAAGCCTTGCCCTCGCCGGAGTCGAACGATGCGTAGCGCTCCTTGAGCATGGAAGGGAGAGGGGACTCCTCGACGATGGCGGCGGCGTTCAGCAGCGCGCGCGCCATGGCGTCCATCCCGCAGATGTGGGCGATGAAGATGTCCTCCGGGTCCGTCGAGTTGCGGCGAAGCTTGGCGTCGAAGTTGGAGCCTCCGTTGCCGAGTCCTCCGTTGCGGATAATCTGGAGCATCGCCTGGGTGAGCTCGAAATTGTCAACAGGGAACTGGTCGGTGTCCCAGCCGTTCTGCGCATCTCCGCGGTTGGCGTCGATGGAGCCGAGCATTCCGTTGTCCACCGCCACTGCGAGCTCGTGCTCGAAGGTGTGACCGGCGAGCGTGGCGTGATTGACCTCGATGTTGACCTTGAAGTCCTTGTCAAGCCCGTGGGCGCGCAGGAATCCTATCACCGTCTCGGTATCGACGTCGTACTGGTGCTTGGTCGGCTCCATAGGCTTCGGTTCGACGAGGAACGTGCCCTTGAATCCCTTCGCCCTGGCGTAGTCGCGGGCGGCCTTGAGCATATTGGCGAGGTGGTCTTTCTCCCTCTGCATCTGAGTGTTGAGCAGGCTCATATAGCCCTCGCGTCCTCCCCAGAACACGTAGTTCGTGCCGCCGAGCTTGATGGTGGCGTCGATGGCGTTCTTGATCTGGACGGCGGCGCGCGCGACCACGTCGAAGTCCGGGTTCGTGGCAGCGCCGTTCATGTAGCGCTTGTGGCCGAAGACGTTGGCCGTGCCCCAGAGGAGCTTGACGGAAGTCCCCTTCATCTTCTCGAGGGCGTAGTCGGTGATGGCCTTCATCCTCTCTTCATATTCCTTGATATCCGCGCCCTCTTCAATGAGATCGACGTCGTGGAAGCAGAAATACTCGATGCCGAGCTTGTCCATTATTTCGAAGCCCGCGTCCATCTTGTCCTTGGCGCGCTGCAGGGCGTCGGAAGCCTCGTCCCAGGCGTAGCTGCGGGTCTGTCCTCCGAACTGGTCCGCACTTGCCTGACCCAGAGTGTGCCACCAGGCCATCGCGAACTTGAGCCAGTCTTTCATCTTCTTGCCGAGCACGATTCGCTCCGGCTCATAGTAGTGGAATGCGAGAGGGTTCTTGCTCTCGCTGCCTTCGAACGGTATCTTGCCGATCTGTGGGAAGTATTGTTTTGCCATAATTTTATGTTGTTTGTGTCAAGTCTATTTGACGTGTGCGGCTATCGGGCTGCCGCTTGATTTGAGCGCGTCCGAAAGGGTCTTGCAGTAGAGGCGCGCCCCATCCTCGCGCGTGTGGACGGAGTCGGCGAAATAATCCGCCTGGGCCTTCTGCCTGCCGATGCTGTCGTATTGCTTCGCCGCCAGCTCGTTGAAGTCGATATATACGACTCCCTCCTGCGCGGCGACTTCCTTGCACCAGGCGTTGAAAGTCCCATCGAAGCGGCTTATCGAGCTGTCCGAATTCCATTTGTTCTGCGGGGTCGGGCTGAGGACGATAGGGATGCCGCCGCGCATTATGGTCTGGCGGATCATCATCCGGACGTAGTGCCCGTAGGAATATACGTCCTCCGGACCCCCGTTTTTCTCCATTACGACTGTCCGGCATTCGTCGGAGGTGCCGTCCAGAGTGCCCCTGGCGCGTCCGGTGTTGAGCGGGGCCATGTCGTTGTGTCCGAACTGGATGAGCACGAAGTCCCCCTTCATGATGCGGTCGCGCAGGTTCGGCCAGCTGTTGTTGTAGAACGTGCGGCTGCTAAGGCCTCCCACGGCCTCGTTGTCCACGACGATGTCGTCAGTCACGTATTCCTGGAAGAAGCTGCCCCAGCCCCACTGGCCGTTGTCACCCATGCCGCGTCCGTTCTTGCAGGTCGAGTCTCCGGCGAGGAACACCATCGGTTTGCCTTTCTGCCTCTCCACCTGAGCTGGCATCCACGGGCGCTGAGGCTGCTGGTCCTGACGGCTGGCGTAGAGCTTGAGCATTTCAGTTCCGGCGAGAAGCACCGGACCGTAACCGTGCGCCGCATAGACGCTCACCGGACGGCCTTCGTAGAAGGTGTTGGTCCAGCCGAGTCCCGTGCCGACGCAGGTGTTCTCCACCTGGCCCTGGGCGTTGACCTGTTTCTCCACTGCACTCCATCCCGCGCGGGCGATGTCCTGGTAGGCGGTCCTGTCTATCCAGCCCTTGTTGATGGCGTGCGCGTAGCCATAGACGAACATCGCGGTCGCGCTGGTCTCAAGGTAGGACTCCGTCTTGTCGATGAGCTGGTGCCAGCGCCCGTCAGGGGCCTGATACGGGGCTATCCCGGCGAGGAGGGACTTTAGGAGGTCGAGCACTTCATCTCTGCCCTGGGCCCTCTCCGGCAGCACGTCAAGCACGTCGCAGAGGGTGAGTACGGCCCAGCCGTTGGCGCGCGCCCAATGGTAGTTCGGGTGCTCCGCCATCCCCTCGATCCATCCGTGGCGGAAGAGGTTCTTCTCCCTCACCCAGAGATATTTCTTGAAGAGAAGTATCTGGTTTACGGCTTCGTTGTAGAATTTCTGGGTGAGGTCGCCCCTCTCTTTCTGGCTGAGCAGGGCCCGGTACGCTATCGGGGTGATGCCCATGTACATGTCGTCGAGCCATACGGAGTTGGTGGTAGGACGGTTGCGTGCCAGGATCCCGTCACCGAGCCGGTATTCTTTGTAGAAGGTGAAGTTGAACCCGTTGTCGAGCAGCCCCCGGAAGTCCTTGCCTTTCTGCGGGTCGGCGAGGGTGGCCTTGATCATCGCGGCCGTCATCGCCCCGCAGTCGTCCAACCACTTCGGGCTTGACAGGTACTTGAGCTTCATCGCATAGCCGGTGGCGTTGTAGTAGTCGCGCACATAAGGGTAGACGTCGCCGAGCAGCTTGAGCCTTTCGTAGGCGTAGTCGGCATATTTACTCTCTCCGGTGAACTCGCTCAGCGCCAGCATCCCGGAATAGGTGACTCCCCATTCGTAGGTGCAGATGCCGAAGTCCCCCTTCTTGAAAGTGGTGTTCTCGTCTATCTTGGCGTAGTCGGTGACTATGTTCCCTTCGGCATCCACGAGCTCCGCCGGGGTGCAGCCGTTGAGATAGTCATAGACCCTGTCGAGAGTCTGTCGGGCGCTGATGCTCGGATCGACTCTCTGCGGTCTGGGAGCGGGCTGCTCCGTCTTCGCCTTCTTGCCTGCCTTGCGCTCAGTCTTCTGCGCGTAGGCCGGGGCTCCGATGCAGGCCATTGCGAGCACCGAAGCGATGGTAATCTTGAGTAAATTGGTCATCTGTGGTCGTAATTTTGCTAAAGATACAAAAAAACTCGTCCTACTATTACCCTAGTCGGCGAAACTTTCTATCTCGGCGATGAGGCTGTGGCAGTCCCGCTCGCATTCGAGCATGTCCTGAAGAGAGTCGTACCAGACTTCCATCCCGTAGGTGTATTCCTCAATGGCGATTTCACCGCTCTCGAGCGCCTCGTAGAGCACGTTCCCCGGGTTCAGCCCGGAAAGGGTCAGGCGGTATTCAGCGTACAGCCCGGTGAGTTCCAGCGCCCTGTCGTATTTGGCCTTGAGGATGGCGTGAAACTGTGCGCAGTCATCTTTCATCTTCTGCTCCGCCGCTTCTCTGCGCGCCTTGGCAGCCCGGAGCTTGCCGCGATTCTCCCAGAGAGGGATGGAAATCCCTCCCTTGACGCCCTGGAAGCTGCTGCCGCTCACACTCTCCGACATATAGCCTATGGAGAATTTCGGAAGGTTCTCCGCCGCGGCGAGCTTGACTCCGGACTCGGCGCTTCGCAGCTCGTTCTCCACGGCGAGAAGCTCCGGGCTGCGACGCACGGCCTGCGCGTACCATTCCTCGAAGTCGTCCGGGATGAGCGGGGCGGCGAATTCGCTGAAGCTGAATTCGGGTGCAAGTCCTCCGTTGAGCCTCTGAAGCTCGGAGATGAGAGCTTGCCGCTCAATTTCGTTGTTTCTCGCAGCACGGGAGGCCGAGAGCAGGGCGAGCTTCGCCTTGTTGAGCTCCAGGATGCCGACTCCGCCGCTGTCGAACTTGCTCTGGCGGCTGTCCGCGATGGTTTTCGCGTTCGACAGGCACTTGTCCAGTTCGACCTTCAGGGCGTTGCGGTAGGTGAGGTCTATGCAGACCTGCCTTGCTTCCAGCAGGATCTTCTTCCTCCCGATGGCGTAGGCGTAATCCGCCGCGGCGCACTGTCCCTCGGAGATTCGCTTCCTCCAGTAATAGACGGACGGGAAGTCGAAGCTCTGGCTGACGCTGAAATCAATCCTGTTGCCGCCCTCCGGGTCCACAGTCTCCCACAGATAGGCCAGCTCCACTTCCGGGTCGGACGGAGTGAGGCCGGTGCGGGCCTCCATCTTGTCCGCGAGGGCTTCGCCCCTCAGGGCCTTGAGGGTGGTGTTGTTCTCTTCCACCTGATGGAGAATGCCGCTGAAATCCTGCGCGGAGGCCGCCGTGCAAAGGTACAGGGCGGCGAGCGCCGTCACTAAATATTCAGTTTTCATCGCTTTTCTTCTTTTTGGCGTACCATTCGTACATTATCGGTATGATGAAGATGTTGAGCAGGGTGGAGGTCAGAAGTCCTCCGAGCACCACTGCGGCCATAGGGCTCTGAATCTCGTTGCCGGTCTTGTCTCCGTTGAAAATCAGCGGGATAAGTGCAAGGGCAGAGGTCAGGGCCGTCATCAGGATAGGGTTGAGCCTGTCCACGGAGCCGTCTATGACGCTCTCCCGGAGGCTCTCTCCGTCGTGCCTGAGGTGCCGGTAGCGGTTGATGAGCAGGACTCCGTTGCGGGTCGCTATGCCGAAGAGCGTGATGAAGCCGATGATTGAAGGGATGCTGACAACTCCGGAGCTGATCCACACGGCGAAGACTCCGCCGACAAGGGCGAGAGGCAGGCTCGCCAGCACTATGCCTGAGAGGGAGACGTTCCTGAACTCGAGATAGAGCAGCAGGAAAATCGCGAAAATCGCGAGAATCGTCGCGAGGGCGAGGGTGCGCGAGGCGCTTCTGGCGCTCTCGAACTGCCCTCCGTATTCTATGCGGTAGCCTTCCGGAAGCTGCACGGATTGCGCTATCACCCTCTGGACGTCCTCCACGACGCTCCCCACGTCACGGCCGCTCACGTTGGCGGACACGACTATCTTGCGCTGCACGTTCTCGCGGCTGATCGAATTCGGGCCGTACGAGGATACAATCTCGGCGACTTGCTCCAGCGGAACCTTGCCGCCGTTGCCGGTATCTATCAAGGCGTTGCGCACGCCTTCCATGCTGCGGGCGTCGTCATCCCCGAGCCGGAGCACCACGTCGTAGCGGCGCTGCCCTTCGTAGATGTCGGAAAGCTTCTCTCCCGAGAAGGCGAGACTTATGAACCTGTTGAAATCTTCCATCGTGATGCCGTACTGCGCGAGGGCGGCACGGTTGGCCTTGACGTGAATCTGAGGGGTCGCGGCCTGCTGCTCCACGGACGCGTCAACAAGGCCCTCAATCCCGGAAATCACGCTCTTGACAGTGTTGCCGAGCATCTGCATCTCCCCGAGGTCGGTGCCGAAAATCTTGATGGCTATGGCCGCCTTGGTGCCGGAGAGCATGTGGTCTATACGGTGCCCGAGCGGCTGTCCCACCGTCACGGCTATCCCCGGAATCGAGTTGAGACGGGCGCGGACGTCGTTGAACACCTCTTCGCGCGGTCTGCCGGACAGTTTGAAGTTGACGTCCAGCTCGGAGGAGTTGGTGGCCTGCGAGTGTTCGTCCAGGTCTCCGCGTCCGGAGCGCCTGGAAGTGCTGGTGACCTCGGGAATGCTGAGAAGCTCCCTCTCCATAAGCTGCCCGAGACGGTCGTTGTCTTCGAGCGAGGTACCCTGCATGGTCACGGCGGAGATGGTCATCGAACCTTCATTGAAATCCGGCAGGAAGCTGCTGCCCATCTGCGTGAATACCACTATGGCTCCCGCAAGCAGCAGCGCGGTGGCTGTCATCGTGCCCTTCTTGTGGCCGAGCACCCAGCGGAGAGCCTTCCCGTAGGCCCCGGAGAGCTTGCGGCTAATCCAGCTTTCCTTGTCATTCCTGGTGAGATATTTCTCGCCCGTGAGCATATCCTTGCAGAGCAGGGGAGTGAGGGTCATCGCCACGATGAGCGACATGAAAAGGGAGATGATATAGGTGATTCCCAGAGGCTTGAGAAGCCTGCCTTCCATTCCGCTGAGGAAGAAGAGCGGGGTGAAGGCCACCATTATGATCAGCGTCGCGTTGATTACCGAAGAGCGTATCTCGCGCGAACCCTCGAAGACCACGTCGAACACCTCCCGCCTTTCTCCGGCGGGTTTGCGGTGATTCTGCCGGAGCCGCTTATAGACGTTCTCCACGTCGATGATGGCGTCATCCACGAGCGAGCCTATCGCGATGCACATTCCGCCGAGGGTCATGGTGTTGATGTCCATACCGAGCAGGTGCAGGACTATGATCGTGGCGAGCAGCGACACCGGGATGGCGATGACCGATATGAGGGTGGTCCTGAAGTTCCCGAGGAAAAGGAAGAGGATGATGATGACGAACACCGCTCCTTCGAGCAGGGCCTCGCCCACGTTCCCGACAGAAGCCTGGATGAAGTCGGCCTGACGGAATATGTGGGTGTCCATCTTGACGTCGTGCGGCAGGGAGGCCGCCACGCTTTCCAAGTTGGCTTCGATGGCTTTCGTGACCTTGAGCGTGTTGATGTTCGGCTGTTTGCTGATGGAGATGATGACGGCCGGTTTGCCGTTCTGCGATGCGGTGCCGAGCGTCACTGCCGGGCCAGTCCTGATGGTGGCCACGTCGGAGAGGCATATCGGCCCGTTCTTCCCCATCCGGACAAGGCTTCTTCCGAGCTCTTCGAGGTCGGTCGTGCGGGCTATGCCTCTCAGGGCGTATTCATTGCCCCATTCACGGACAATTCCTCCTTCGGTGTTGATACTGAGCGACCTCCCCGCCGCTTCGAGCTCGGCCATGCTTACGCCGTAGGCCTCCATTCTCTGCTGGTCGGCAAGAATCTGATATTGTTTTTCCTCCCCTCCGAGCACGGTCACCTGGGACACGCCGCCGGTGGCGAGAATTGCGGGCTTGACGATCCAGTCGGCGATGTTCCTAAGCTCCATCATCGAGGTCGTGCCGTCGGTGGACTGGAGCCCGAGGAAGATTATCTCACCCATCACACTGGACTGCGGGGCGAGTACCGGGGTGACGTCCTCGGGAAGCGACTCCCCGAGAGTCACCATTTTCTCAGAGACGATCTGCCTGGCGCGGAACACGTCCATGCCCCAGTCGAATTCGACCCATACGAAAGAGTAGCCGTACATGGAGGTGGAGCGCACCCGGCGCACGTTGGTGGCTCCGTTGACGGCGGTCTCAACCGGGAAGGTGACAAGCCTTTCGACCTCCTCGGCGGACATGCCGTGCGCGTCTGACATTATGACGACCGTCGGGGCCGTGAGATCCGGGAAGACGTCGATGTCCGTCCTGTCGGCGCACCACAGTCCTCCTACGATTACCAGTGCCGCACCCAGCAGCACCAGCAGACGGTTTCTCAGAGAAAACCGTATGATACCGTTAAGCCAGTTCATAGGAATCCTCCGCTAATGGGCATGTCCGGAATGTGCGTCCAGTCCGCCGGCCGCCTGAGCGAGCTTGACTATGACCGCTCCCCGGCTGACAACTCTCTGCCCCTCCTCAAGTCCGGAGAGAATCTCGGTGCGCAGAGCGTCCGAAGTGCCTATGCCGACCTGCACCTTCTCGAAATATTCGGGAGTTATCTGCCGATAGACGAAGTGGTTGCCCATCTCCTCCAGAACCGCTCCGCTCGCAACTGTGAGAGCGTCGCCCCTCCCCTCCGTCTTGATGATGACGTCGGCGAAAGTTCCCGGAAGAAGCCCCTCCCCGTGGGAGATTTCGAAAGTGACCGGAAGAAGCGGGCTGTCAATGGAGGTCGAGCGGCCCACGGAGGCTACTTTCCCGCCAAGCTCATTGAGAGTGAAGACCTTGTCATCTCCATAGAACTTGAAGTTGGCCGAGCTTATTTTAGTGAGGGCCTCATACCACTTTGGCTGAACCCTGGCCTTGATGAGCAGGCGTTCCGTGTTGCATACGGAGGCGATCTTGTCCCCGGCCTGTACATAGTCTCCGTTGGAGACATAGAGTTCGGAAAGGTAGCCGTCAATCTCGGAAGTGGCCGCGAAACGCCCGTCGCGGTAGTTCCTCTCCAGATTCTCGAAGGCGGCCTTCGCCGTCTCGTATTCCGTCTTCGCAAGGCTCAACTCGCTCTGGCTGACGATTTTGCCTTCGGCGAGCCTGCTCTTGCGCGCGTATTCGCCTGCGGCGCGCTCGTATTCGCTTCTGGCCTCGGCGTAGCGGACATCCATGTTGGAGTCGGCAAGGCCTTCGCTTCCGATATAGAGGAGTGGCTCACCCTTGCGTACGGGACTGCCTTCAAGCAGGTTTCCGCCCGCTATCGTGACGATTCCCGTCGCCTTGGCCGTGATGATGCGGGTGCTTCCCTGAGAGGGGAGAATCTGCCCCACCGTGCGGATGACTTGTCCGACACTCTCCCGGCGGCACTCCTCGGTCGCGAAGTCCACCATCCAGCTCTGCTCCTTGGTGAACTTGACTCCGTTGCCGGAAGAAGTCTTTTCCGCCGCTTCCTGAGCATCATGTTCGCAGTGGTATGCCGTGACGGTGGAGCTCAGCTGCGCTCCGTCGATGTTGAAGCTTATCGTCGCCACACCTTCGGCGGCTGCCGTGAGGCTGGTCTTGTATATGCCTTTGACGGCCGTGCCGTGAAGGTCGTCGGAGCTCTCCTTGCCGTCGGAGATCAGGCTCGCGCTGAGATTCTTCCCCTCGTATGGCTTGAAATCTTCAAGGGACGTGACATGGACGAGCAGGGGAGTCTCCTCTCCCGCCACGAAGGGCTCGGATTCGGTGAATATTTCGTAGCCGTCGCCGTAGATGGTGACGTGGGTGGTGATGCTGTGCTCGTGCTCGTGTTCATGCTCATGAGCGTGCTCGTGTTCGCTTTCGGAATGTCCGGAATTGTGGCAGGCGGTGCAGAGCATCCCGAGCGCCGCCGCCAGAGCCAATATTTTTTTCATCTGAATTTTTGTCTGATTATGTGAGAAACTGAGTGTGGGCCGCAGGTGCGGTCTTCATCGAAACATAATCAGACGGTGGGAGGCCCCCGCAGCGTCACGCCGGGGATGTCCGGGGCGGATTTTCTCCTGAAATGGTCGCCGAAGTCAAAAATCAGCCTTTCGAGCGGCTCCGGCATATCCGGAGTGAAGGCGGAGAACTCGGACGGCGCAAGGTACTGGAACGTCGGGGCCGGATCGGCAGTCGTGCTCTTCAGGACGTAGGTGTTCAGCCCCTCGCAATGCTGGAAGTGGTGGATGTGGTTCTCCACTTCGGAAGAATTGCAGTGGTGCTCGTGGGGTATCACCGAGTGGGCGAAGACCACGAGAAACGCCAACAGGCAGAAAATGAATGATATTGTCCTGTTCCGACCCATCCTCGCAAAGGTAGCGATAATTCCGGAATTTTTCGTAAGTTTGCGAATATTGAAAACCGACGCCAATGAGCATCCAGCAGGACTATACCAGACTGATGACGAGGAGGATACGCCGTATTCTCCTCGTCTGCAACAACTACGACAGCTTTCTACTTGAAGAGGACGGACACATCGAAGAGCAGATCAGCCAGGAATATGCCGAGCTGAACCTCAGCAACCCTCCTTCCATCCTCAGGGCCGAATCCACCGTGGAAGCTCTCGAAGCACTGAAGGGGGAGGACGGACAGTTCGATCTCATCATCACGATGTACAACGTCGGGGAACTGGACGTGTTCGGCTTTTCGCGTCAGGCCAAGTCCCTCCGACCCGACACCCCGATAGTCCTTCTGAGCGCGTTCTCGCGTGAGGTCTATCGCAACATCGAGGGCGGCGACCGCTCCTGCATCGACTACGTGTTCTGCTGGAACAACAGCACCGACATCATCATCGCCATCATCAAGCTCCTCGAGGACAAGCTCAACGCCGAGCAGGACATTCTGGAAATGGGAGTGAGGGCCATACTCCTGGTGGAGGACTCGGTCCGCTAT